>CAZLSZ010000035.1:0-12025 GCA_964562445.1 uncultured Gammaproteobacteria bacterium | reverse complement strand
GATGACACACCAATCCCCGTTCCTCCTTTTTGGGAAATCGCGGAAAGACACGGGATATCACTCGGCCCGTCCCCGATGTAGATCATCTGCGGAAAAGGAATTCGATACATTTCAGGCGATACTGCGTCATTAATTTTATACGGATTCGCCCGCAAGTCCCCTACACTGACACCCTTATTAATCCCGTATAAATATCGTGTCTTTTCCGTAAAAGAAATAGTGGATTTTATGGAAAGAGGCTTCCCTTTACTATCATAAGCGAAATTACAGCCGAAAATACCATCCATCTCCGTGGCAAGCTCACTCCCCAGAATTATTTCCTCGATACCACCGCTGATGATATGAAATTCCAGCTGCACACGTGCATCACGCAATTCAGGTTGTTTTCGCACGTATGATCGTAATTCGGAAAATGCTTTGGGAAGACCCGGATATAATGGCAATCCTGCACCGATTTTTCGCAGTGCTTTCGGAGAGGCATCAATTTTTTTTTCTTGAGCGTATGTCAGAAGCAAATGCATATATGCTTGCGGCGGATCCCATCCTTGTTGTACACGTGCGTCAACTTCCTGCCAGAAGGTTTTCGGAGAGAGATTATTCGCAGCTAATAAAGAAAGAATTGTATCAGGACCGAGTGTCCCGTCGAAATCGAAAATTACTCCTATGACTGATTCGTTCATTACTTAGCTCTTTGCGGCTGATTTCGTTTTGGATGCAATTGATTTTTTCGGACCTATCAGCCTGATAAAATCATCTGAATCAATTGTTTCTTTTTTGAGCAATTCCTCAGCCAGCAGGTCGAGCTTATCCCGCATTTTTGCAAGGGTTGTAGAAGCGACTTTATACGCCTCATCCGTTATTCGCTTCACTTCAGCGTCAATTTTTGCGGCCATTTCAGGCGAGATTTCACTCTGTTCATAGACACTTTTATCCGTATCAAAGGTAATCGGTCCGAGATCACTCATCCCGAACTTTGTCACCATTGCCCTTGCGACATGCGATGCCTTCTCGAGATCATTTGAAGCACCAGTTGTAATATCATTAAAGACCAGTTTTTCGGCTGCCTGTCCGCCCATCATCATCGCAATCTGCTCAAGCAGTCCTTCTTTGGTTTCATGTACCTTTTCAATCGGCTCTGTCATCGTGTGACCAAGCGACATACCTCGGGAGACGATGGAGATACGGTGAATAGGATCAATATGCGGCATCTGCCATCCGATCAATGAATGTCCTGCTTCATGATACGCCGTCATTCTTCTATCCTGCTCTGACTGCAGCCGTTTCTTCTCCGGGCCGAGCTTCACTCTTGTTGCTGACTCTTCGATGTCAGACATATCGATCGCTTTTTTATTATGCCGCGCAGCCATAATCGCAGCTTCATTGAGCATGTTCTCCAAGTCAGCTCCTGAGAATCCGACAGTTCGCTTGGCAACTTTATCCCAATCTACTTTCGGGTCAACAGGTTTGCCTTTGGAGTGAATTGCCAAAATCTTTTTACGTCCTTCTACATCAGGGAGATCAAGTACCACACGTCTGTCAAAACGCCCCGGCCTGACAAGCGCAGGATCTAAAACATCAGGTCTATTGGTCGCGGCGATCACAATGACATTTTCATTGGGCGTAAATCCATCCATTTCCACGAGAATCTGATTCAAGGTCTGCTCCCGCTCGTCATGTCCGCCCATGAAACCATTCCCTCGCTGACGACCGATGGCATCAATTTCATCAATAAAGATAATCGAAGGCTGCGCTTTCTTCGCGGTATTAAACAAGTCCCGCACACGCGATGCGCCGACACCGACAAGCATCTCCATAAATTCTGATCCTGCCATGGAGAAAAATGAGACATTTGCCTCCCCAGCCGTTGCTCTCGCAAGAAGTGTTTTACCGGTACCCGCAGGACCTACCATAAGCACACCTTTAGGTGTTCTGGCTCCCATGACCCGATACTTCGCCGGACTCTTGAGAAAATCCACAATTTCGCTTAGTTCCTGCTTGGCTTCGTCTACACCCGCGACATTGGCAAAAGTCACCCGGGGATTATCACGATTAAATAATTTCGCTTTTGACTGTCCGAATGAGAAAATACTCTCCTGCGTACCACGCGCCTGTCTGAAGATAAAATAGAAAAAGCCGATCATCAGAAGGACAGGAAAAATCGCTGTCGTAATATTTATCCAATTTGCCGCCGTCGTATCATCCTTGATATTTACTTTTACTTTTGCGGGATCAAGTGTGGTGCCAGAATCTTTAAACAACGTGTAGACATTCGCGTTCGGCTCTTTGGAAGCCTGCAATTTATCGCCATTTTGTTTGGTAACGACAATTTTATTGCTGCTGACTACTAATTCCTTTACTTCCCCTTTTTTAACAGATTCAATTATTTGTGAGAGCGGTACATTCTTGCTGTTTTCAAGCGGTGAAGAAAATGCTGAAAAAAAGAATAATGCAAAAATAACAAGGATGAAATACAAAAACAAATTTTTCCAGGAGAATTTGGTTTTTAATTTAACTACTTTTTTTCTGTGGTCACTTCCACCTTTTTTGCTTGATCCTGCCATAAAAACGTAGCAAGTATACCATACTATAAGAACCTCCGCTAGTCCTATTTCTTTAAAAAAACTTTTTTCACAAAAATCTTACATACCACTGCTGTATCTTATTCCGGCTTATCTTGCCAATCCGTAACAACACGGGGAGTCTTATTACGATAGACCTCAACGATATCACCTACGCCGGAAAATAAATTTTCAGGCAAGGCATCAATCGGAAACCAGCGAACGCTACTGTTTTCTTCTGTACGATTATTAACTGCTTCGCCTCCGACATGCATCCCTTTAATAATAACGGTTACATGAGGGACATACCATGGAGGAATTCTATTCTCGCGGACAGCCAAGACATCATCATGTACATTGACGACACACTGCTCCCCCACTTCTTCCCGAATTTCCCGTAAGGCGGTATCATGGATACGTTCTCCTGTTTTTTGATGTCCGCCAATCAAACTCCATGTGCCTTTCCCGGCAGATGCTTTTCGAAGACCTAAGAGTACATTCTTGCCTGATTTATCTGTTATAAAAACGTCAACTGCAGTCCTGATACCTTCCCCTTCTTGTAGATCTAATGATGGCGCTCTTCGTTCTGTCATACTTTTTTGCCGTGTTTTGCGTTTTTCTGAGGATCAAAAATTGTTTGCATCCTTTGTAATATGATACTGGATTCTTCGTCTTGCAGCAAGTTTGCGACAGTAACATAGTTACCATCTTCTCCTACGCCAAATAAGTCACCCTGAGGGCCGACAAATACATATCTGCCTGTCCTATCCGAATTGGGATAGATCGTTATAGGCAAAGAGCTATCCCTTTGAACCAATTCAGTTACCTTTCGGAATTCATCATCGGAAACTTCATGTGCGCTTCGATTATCTTCTCCCATATTTACCGGCGCGAATTGATACAATTTCCATCTGTCAAATTTTCCAGCCTTTTCTTCCAATACTTTTCCTATTGCCGGGATATCTTCTTTATTCACATTACTTACAACTGTTCTTACCGTGGTATTTATATGCGGATATTGCTCACTTACCATATCTATTGCGGCAAGACTTGTTTCAAAACTTCGGGAATTGCCTATTCTCATACGACTATTTAATTCCGGACTTGAACCATCCAGCGGGATGCCTATCTCATCAATGTATGGAAGGACTGCTCCTCCTCTATTCTTTAGTAGTAGGGTATTTGTGGAGAGTGTAGTATGCATCCCCTCCTCCTTTGCGTGCCTAGCTATTTCCGGTAAGTCTTTCCTGATAAGAGGCTCTCCGCCTGTAAAAACAATATTTTCGGTACCTCCGGCACCAAAACAGGATATTATCTTCTTCCATCCTTCGGTACTGACGCCATCTTTTATATCATGCCTCGGTCCCCAACAAAATGAACAATCTAAGTTGCATACGGCCGTGGGATTTATGTCAACGGATTTAGGAAACTTTTCTTCAGGCTTAACCGGTTTATATTTTTCTTTCTCTACCATAATAGTAGAATGAATTATAATATTTTAGGAGTTGAATAGCAAGTTTTTATACTCTATCAAAAAAAAACGGACTATCTAAACTTATTCCAGCGCTATTACAGCCTCTTTAAACAGCTTCCCCCGCTCTTTATAGTTTTTAAACATCCCGAAACTCGCGCATCCCGGACTCAACAGGACAACATTTCCTTTTTTCGCTATTTTTGAAGCCGCTTTGACGATAGTTCTCATATCCTCCGCTCCTTCAATCACAAAAAATTTCGAAACAGCGCTGACACCGATCTGCTCTTTGATACGTTCCCACTCTTCTCCGATACCGATAATAGCCTTGATCGTTTCATCTTCGCGGAGAAGTTTGCCCAGCTGAGTAAAATCACTTTTCTTACTTGAACCCCCGAGGATGAGGATTTTTGGAGCCTCAAATGACTCAATAGCAGCGACTGCTGTCTCTGGCGTTGTTGAAAATGAATCATCATAATAGCTAACACCATTTACTTCCCGCACCAGCTCCAGATGATGATCCAAACCTCTGAACTCTTTAAGGACGGAAACAATATGTTTGTCTCCAACTCCTGCAAGTTTTACCGCCATGACCGCAGCGCAAACATTTTCCCAGTTATGTTTCCCGGGAAGTCTGATATCGGATGTTTTGATAATGACGTCATCATTATTGTCCTTTCGCACAATTACCTGATTGCCTGAGACAAAACATCCATTATCTGTATCTCTCTCCCGCGAAACCCGATATACTGCACCGTCCGTGAAGATATCTGATTCAATAGTCACAGGGTAATCACGATTGAGTACGGCGAAATCTTCTGCCGTCTGGAATCGCAGAAGATTTCGCTTGGAGTCCACATATTCTTCATGAGTTGCATGATAATCCAGATGCTCACTCGTAACCATCAGCATGACGGCTATATGCGGACTTTTATGCAGATCCTGCAGTTGAAAACTGGAGAGCTCAACCACTGCCCACGAATCCGCCTTCATTTTTTCAAGAAACGTGATCGGCGGCACCCCGATATTCCCGCCGAGATAGACATCTTTCCCTGCTTTTTTGAGCATCTCATAGATAAGGGTTGAGGTCGTTCCCTTTCCTTTGGTACCCGTAACACCGATGATTTCCCCGGGGCAAAGATCAAAAAAGAGTTTTGTCTGCGAGGTTATGATGACTCCTTTTTTTGCTGCCTCCGCGAGCTCCCGCTGCAACACTCTCACTCCAGGACTCCTGACAATGACGTCATACGACTCTATATCCTGTAAATATTTTTCGCCAGAGAGAAACGTTGCCCCGGACTCATCAATGAGTGAATATAATTTTTGATCTAACTCATCCTTTTTCCTTCTATCATGAATCGAAATAATCGCGCCTTTTTTTGACAAAAAATGCAGCATCGCCGCTCCCTCGATACCATACCCGAGAATAGCTACCTTCTTCCCCTTCCAATCCATTGTTGATAAATCATGAGGTTTTTTATGCAGGTCATTCATAAATAGTAATTAACTGTTCTTTGTTCTCAGTTTTACATTCTTAATTGTTTGTACCAGGGGTGGGAGTTGAACCCACGACCTTAGGTTTATGAATCCTATGCTCTAACCAACTGAGCTACCCTGGCAAATTTTTAAACCCTCTATCCAGCCACGCATTTCTAATAAGTAATTTATGCTGTTCACAACATGAATCCTGATTACTCCATAATAATTATTATCGTGATATTGTCTTTGCCAAACTGATTTTTGATAAAAAGGTTTTGTGAATTGATTTAATGGTATTTGTAACTGTTGAGACCAAAAAATTTCTATCTCTCTTGTACGCTTCTCATGAATCTTATTAATAGTAACTCTTGCTACTATATCTTGAGTATGTACTCCCAAACACTTTTTAAGCCAATTCAAGTAGAATTTTACCATAGCAGGATCAGAATTACAAAAACCCAACCTACTCTCATGCTTATTTTTAAATCCCTCCCCCCAATAGAGAGCAACACCCGCAATAAATAAATCTCGATCAGATAACTGTCCGACCTTTCCTATCCCCTGCATGAACATGCTATTTGTTAAACTCGTTCTTTCATCTTTCTTTAATTTTTGAAATCGGACTCTTCCTTCTTGTAATGCAATAAGAGTATTACTCCTCAGTAACTGTGTATGTTCTGCTTGTAATTTTACTCCTTTTAGCCAACTATATATTGTGGCTTTAGGAATTTTTATTTGTGATTGAATATACCCTAAACTCTTTCCTTCTAATCGCAGTGCAATAACTCTCTCTTTCTCTTCTTTTTTATAACGCTTCATACATCTTATTATCATTAAAATATTGTACTTAGTCAAGTAATATTTTTTTTATTATATCTATGTGCAATTGACTCCCTGCCTTGTTTCTGCTATCATACTGGTAATACGCGGGGTAGTGTACGGTGCACGTGAGGCTCATATGGGCCCTTTATAGAGTAATGTATAAAGAGAACACAGCTATATCGGTGAAACCCTACTCTTTTAGGAGGGGCAATACCGAGGGAAGATTCGCAAATGCGAAAACCCGTAGAGACTAGACGCTGTGCTCCTTCACAAAGCGAGTGCTTATGAAAGGATGAAGATATAGTCCGACACTCCAAGTAATTGGAGATAACTGATGCATAATCTTACAGGCTAGGTTCAACTCCTAGCCCCGCAACTGAGGGCATTACATAAAATGCAGGCTCCGCAAAGCGGAGCCTTTTTCATAGATACTGCATTTTATGCCGCCCTCATGATGTCGATGTGAAGCTTGTATAAGCTGAACATAATGACATCAAAGATATATAATATATAGAGATATGTATTATGTATATATTTTAGAATCTATTAAAACACCAAACTGGCGTTATAAAGGATTCACCTCTGATTTGCAAAGGCGATTAAAAGAGCACAATATTGGAAAAACATCTTCTACTACCCCACATAGACCCTTTAGGCTTATATATTATGAAGCATATTTATTAAAAAAGGACGCACAAGCACGAGAAAAATATCTCAAAACGAGCATGGGAATTCGTGTCCTTAAGAAGCAACTCTCTCACTATTTAGCCGGCACCTAACGATGAATCAAATTAAATTATCTCAAAACTTCCCCGTCATGCGTTTATGCTGATATGCCAAATATCCTACTCCCGCAGTCATTGCTCCCATACTTGCTATCACGTCTGCTTGTGGTGATAAATCTACTCCTGCTTTATATCCCACGTAACCGGCGACACCTGCTCCGACCATACTTTTAAATCGCTTCCATGATCTTTTTTCTCTCGGTTCAACTGCTGCTTCTTTGGGAAGACCGGCGGCAATAATTGCATTCTCAACAGTAATATCCCGATAGGTTTTCCCAGCATGGTAAAGCGTAGCTGCTGCTGAAGTAGCGCATGCCAATCCTAAATGCTTTTGCGTCCATCGGCATAGTAGCAACCGTTTGTAACATATTTCCAACCAAACTACTTTGTTCAGGAAGTGGAATTCCATGAGTAGCATATGCTTCTGCTTCTGTCTGAACTGCTTCGCCCATTGTAGTAAGTGCCATAGATGCAGGCATAAGGATATGTCGTGCGTCAAAAAGAGGACCGTCGACACGCCCCGAAATACCATTACCATAGCTTTCAAATTCACTCATCAATAATATTATAGGGTATATTATAGCCTTTGTCAATTACATTGAAGCTCAACAATAATTGAGCATAAATGAATATTTTCACCCTCCTACATTCAAAATGCCATCTTTCACTTTCCCTCTTGCATCCTGACTGCTTTTTGCTATACTTCCCTTTTCCCTGCCCCACATGACATATGGGATTTAAAGAAGCATTCCGAAAAACATCAGTAACAGAAGCAGACAAACGCAACATGTTGCTGCATCAAAAAAATCCGCACTGGACACATAAAAAAGAAGCAATCGGACTGGCAGCGGTCACAGCTGGGGAAGGTGTTCTCTCTGTTATGGATAAGCTGCCGGGAGAAGCAGATGTAAAAATTATCGGAGCTACAGCAGCATTATCAGCCCTTGCTTACACAAAAAGAAAACTAGAAGTATGGGATTTGCAAATTACAAAGAACTATACAACATACACACAAGCCCCTTCAATATTTCATAATTATGACCCACAAGTCTATCCTAATGATAAAGTTACCGCGAGTTCTCCTAAGACATCCTTCTTAGGACGATTGCTGGGAACGGGTGAAGTCAAATTGGATACTCCAACTGATCCGGGTAATATTATGAATGTGCGGTACGTAAAACGGCCGGATAGAGTTATAGAAATTATTAAAAAATCTCAAACTGATTTAGATGATCGATCAAATGATAGGATAAAGCACCCAACACCCACGGATGTATGGAGCGCAAAACAACTTGCCGAGGAAGGAGAAATACCTTTTGAATTATTTGAATACACCAGAGACAGACTTGTCGAGCAATTCCAACAAGTCAGAGAAGATGCTTCTCAACCCGATGAAATAGAAGAGATTATTGAAGAAGAATCTACTAAAACAAACATGAGAGATAGAATCAGAAAATCCTCTGTTTTTAGTACCATGCTAGGGAAAGATTCGAAACGAAGAGCAGCGGATGATAAAACTGTTCCATTACATGTCGAAGATATCCCCACAGAGACGTCACCAGCAGCTGAAGATCCCGATACAGTAGAAATACCTGTTGTTTCTGACCAAACTTCCCCCCAACATGAAACTAAACAGCAAGGCTTTACAACACACCAACGAGCGTGGAGGCCTGAAGATGACCCCAACGGTTGGAAAGATGCTCAGCAATAATACTCTTTTTTTGCCTCATCGAGGCTACCTCCCCACCCTATTATTTCTAAACGAATAATAACTTGATCTGGCCAAAACGATATGATCAAGTAAGTGTATTCCCATCAGCTCACCTGCTTCATGAATCCTCTTGGTAAACTGTATATCATCGTCCGACGGATTGGGGTCGCCTGACGGATGATTGTGCGCGATCACCACAAACGTACAGGGAAGCTGCAGCGCGGGTGTAAAAATCTCTTTGGGTGTAATGACCATACTATTGAGACTTCCGATCCCGATGACTTCCTTGCCCACCATCTCATGCCGAGCATTAAGATACAATGTCACCAGATATTCCTGTTTTTTACAACTGAACTCTTTGAGCTCAGCGATAATCTGTTTGGTACTTTTGATAATAACTTTATCCAGATGCGCAGGAGCATAGACACGCTCTCCCAATTCCATTGCGGCCAAAATCCGCGATGCTTTAAATGTCCCTACGCCCGGAAACGCAGTAAGATCCTTAACATGCACTGATGATAATTTCTTCAGCGGTATCTGTTTGAGAAGACTATCACTAACCATCATGACATCCTTTTTGGCGCAGCCAGTCCCCAAAAGAATCGCCAAAAGCTCCACATCACTGAGATATTTACTCCCTTTCGTGAGCAATTTCTCTCTCGGTCGTGCCTGAAATGGAGTATTTTTAATGCTGAGCTTGATTTTTGGTACCATAGTTATAGTATAATAGCGATCATGAACAGAAAAATTAGTGATTCAAAACCGAAATCAAAGAACAAAGACGTCAATGAACTTGCCCTTCGCATCCGTACTGCCAGACAGGAAGCTCGTTTGTCTCAATCATCATTGGGAGCGCATATCGGCGTTTCAGATAAATCAATTTCAAGTTATGAACAAGGCAGAAGCACTCCTCCATTCGCAAAACTGAAAAAAATTGCTGAATCCACACGACAGCCGCTGAGTTACTTCACGCAGGAAGACAATGACGAAGCTGCAATCGCAGGCAAACTTATTGCCATAGAAAAAGAACTCAATGAAGTAAAAATGCTTCTTCTTAAATCCCGCAAATAACTCTTCTATAATTGTATCATATTCTTTTTTTATTAGATATATCCTTTTTATAAACATGGTATAATAGCATATGCCGCGTCAGTAGTTCAGTGGCTAGAACAGTTGTCTTATACACAACACGTCGGAGGTTCGAGTCCTCCCTGACGCACCAAAAATGGACTAAATCCAGAATTGTTGCCCGACAGGGCGGCTTTTTCTTTGGCTTTGCGGAGCAAAAGCCAGATGTTCTTGGGGGGAAATGCAGTTGGGGCAGCCGTTGGCTGCGCATTTTTGGTTTTTAGAAACAGGTTCAATCCGTCCATTTCAAGAAAAGCGGACTTTATAGCACTATGCTCGCCACTTTCTGCAATTGTATTGAGGTCAGAAGCTTGTTTGAGCCATTGGCGCATAGGTTCAATCCAACTATTGCCTGCGATCGTGAGCTGGCTGACTTGCTCCTCCAGGGACTTCTTTTCGGACATCAACTCTGCTTGCTTGGTGCGATAGACAGTCTGCTCAATATCTTGGTCTAAATACCCGTCTAAAAGTCGCTGGAGCTTGCTCTGCAAGCTTGCAAGTCGTGTTTGTGCGCTAGCTACAAACACACCAGAACTTTGTTCTGCTTTCTTTTCATCAGCAGCAAGCATTATTTCTAGTTGTTCCGCCCAACTTTTAGGCATAGCGTAGCTATTCAAAATCTCTGTGAGCTGTATTGCTAGGTCTGGTTCTTTTACCGCTGGCTCGGTGCAACGGATTGTTTTGTGCTTTCTCGTGCAACGGTAATAGATGTATTCGTGAATATTACCGTTCTTTTGGTGTTTGACTTTCTTTTCGGCAGTTATGGCTAGGCTACAGGTTGCACAACGCAGCAAGCCACAGAATATTTGTGGCGCAGTTGCGCCTTTTTGTGGTCGTCCACGCTTTGCAAGCGTAGCTTGCACTTCGTCAAACAGTTTCTTGGAAATTATGGCTTTATGCTTGCCCTCGTGTATCTCGCCAAAATAGCGGAAATACCCGTAGTAAAACGGATTGGTCAGCATACGCTTAATCTTATCTTTAGGAAAATGTTTGCCAGATTTGGTCAGTATTCCTTTACTGGCAAGGAAAGCAGCGATGTCCTCAAGCCGTTGATCGCCTTTGGCGTACAACGCAAAAGCCTCAATGACAATCGGCGAACGTCGTTTGTCTACGACAACCGTTTTTGTGCGTACATCATTGATGTAGCCAACAGGTGCAAGGCCGGGGCGTTCGCCCCGTCTGACTTTCTGTCGCAAGCCTCGTTTGGTGTTCTCGGACAGATTGTCTACATAGTATTTGGACTGTCCAAAGGCTATGGACAGCATAAACTTGCCTTGAGAGGTATTCTCAAACCAGAAAGAGGGGAACTTGAGCGTACCGAGTTGTCCGCTGTCTAGCAAGTAGATAATCCGTCCACCGTCTACGCTATTTCTAGCAAGTCTGTCGGGGTGCCATGCGAGAATATTGCCACCGTTTTTCTCAATTTCAGCCAATAATTTGCCAAACACTGGTCTGCCTGTTGTCTTGGCGGACTTTTTCTCTACAAACTCGGCGGTAATATGCAAACTCTCTCGTTTGGCATACTCTCGCAACTCTACGAGTTGCGCCTCAATGGACAAAACTTGTTTGTCCTCTACGTCAGTAGATTTTCTGGCGTATAAATAATATTTTTCGCTCATAACACCCCTCTCAACTTAAATAGCCGCCTCGGTGGAACCAATTCAAGTTGCCTTAAATTGTCCGAGACGGCTATTAAAGCCGACAAACGAAAAAGACAACTACTGAATTGGTTCCACTTGTGATTATACCAAAAACCGCCTATGGCGACTAAAAACCAAAAATGCGCAGCCAACGGCTGCCCCAACTGCATTTCCCCCCAAGAACATCTGGCTTTTGCTCCGCAAAGCCAAAGAAAAAGCCGCCCTGTCGGGCAACAATTCTGGATTTAGTCCATTTTTGGTGTCTATCTACAACGAGGCTAGAACCCATTTCCAGCAAAATGCCTGAACTAAGCCCCGCCGTTTGCCAGCCGAAGGCTGACCCGCCCCGCCAGCCCTGACTTTTGCATTTTTGAGATTTCCCCCGCCGAATTTCTTTTTTCAGTTGAGAAAATCCAGGTCTGTCGGGTCGG
>CAZLSZ010000034.1:0-12574 GCA_964562445.1 uncultured Gammaproteobacteria bacterium | reverse complement strand
CAAATAACATAAAACTAAACACACCAATTGTTAATTGTTCTCAGTTTTCAGTTCTTAGTTATTTGCGAAGCAAATACCGGAGCTATAGCTCAGTTGGCTAGAGCGTTTCATTGACATTGAAAAGGTCACTGGTTCGAGTCCAGTTAGCTCCACAATCATTGCAATTCTATGCTTAGTACGTAAACCTACCATAAAAAGGTCACTGGTTCCCTGCCCGCAATGCTACGCATAAGCGTTGCAGGCGGGGAGTCCAGTTAGCTCCACAGAAAATATGGGAAAAGAAAAAAAACCGCTTCATAATCCTGCTCTTGCAGACTTTCATGGGAAGCTTCTTGCCATGTCTCCGGAAACATTAACTGACGCATTTGCTACGCAAATAGATACCCTTGCTGAATCTAAACCTGAAATAAAACGTAATATTATGCGCATAACCAAGGCATATGAAGTCATGGAGACATCACATACAGGTCAAACACGAAGATTATCCGGCGATCCGTATACAGTACATCCATTGAGAGTAGCATTAACTGATATATTCTATTCTGAGCAACAAAAAAAACCTATCTCTTCTTCTGATATCGCAGCAGATCTGCTGCATGATGTTGTAGAAGATACAGCGGTAACATTAGAAAATATCGAAAATGATATGGGAAGTGCAACTGCACGCAAAGTAGATACTATGACCAAACCTCTCCAAATTGAAGAAAAAAAAGAACAGAATAGGGAAGCCGTAAAAAAAGTACGTTCAGCATATGAATCCGGTGAGGCAGACGCGCTCCAACGAAAAGTGATGGATAGGATGGACACCATACGAGATAGACCCGGTGTAATAAAAACTGGCATATTTTCTTCGGAACAGGAAAAATTAAAATTTAAAAACTGGAGACAGAAAGTTAAGCATACCAAAGACGATATGATTCCAAATATGGTAGCTGATCAGCCTGAATTACAAGGGATACTCTTTGATGCAATTACTGTCTCACGCGCAGAAATTCATGCAAGAACACAAGAAAGTAAAAAAAAACAAGCCGCGTAATTGCACATAAGAAATAATTGCTTTATACTCTGTGTATGAAATTTGCAAAGAAAGCTATTTCAGTCGGTATTTGGTCATCTGACTATCAAAAACTCGCCAAATGGTATGAGGATGTTTTAGGTTTCACGTTTACAGACAATGCAGAACTACTTAATGATTCCTTTGTATCTTTCTCACTCGGAGACTGCTGGTTTTGGATCGGCAAACATGATAAAGTAGAAGGCAAGAATAAAGATCCTTATCGTATCATGCCGGAATTCTATGTAGAAAGCGTCATGGATACATACAATGAAATCAAAGATAAGGACGTCACAATAATAGCAAAACCATTTCAGGAGCCGACGAGCGACAACTGGTGCATGACCATCATGGACCCGGAGGATAATATCTTGCAATTTTATGGGAGAAAGTAAGCTATCATTGTGAGGAGTCGAGCTGAGCTCGACGACCTGCCTGCCGGCAGGCAGGCTCCAGAATCTATTGTAGGATTCTGGACAAGCCAGAATGACAAGGATATAGTAAGATTAACAATAAACACTATGACTAGACAAGAAGCATACGAATTATTAACAACATATATTAAAAATAAAAATCTCCGCAGCCACTGTCTTGCAGCCGAGGCGGCCATGAAAGGGCTGTACACGCGTCTTACACCCCAAACCGAACAAAGCACTGCGATGCAAGAGATATGGGGCATCACGGGCCTCCTACACGATATCGATTATGAAGTGGTACAAGAAAAGAATATATTGGATAAGCACGGCAATTATCTTTTTGAGACAGGAGAAGTTAGCCTCCCTGATGACATTACGCACGCAATCCAGGCTCATAACTATACCAAAACAGGTATTGATCCCGTAACACCCATGGATTGGGCCATCACGGCTTGTGATCAACTCACAGGCCTTATCGTTGCCTGCGCGCTTGTACGGCCAGAGAAGACCCTCGAGGCTGTCACACCCGAAGCTGTACTAAAAAAATTCAATATGAGTGCTTTTGCCAAGGGAGCCGATAGAGAAATGATCAAATTATGCGAGTCCCAGCTCAAAATCCCGCTTCCTGAATTTGTAACAATCGTCCTTACCTCAATGCAGGAAATTCATGAGGATCTGGGATTATAAATCTCTTCTTTTATTATACATTCGTCTATTGACATACTTCCATATCTCTTTGCTATACTCGTTGCATGACGAACCAACTACCCTCAGATTATCTGACAAAAAAAGATCTTGTAGATGTAATCACAAATCTACAATTGGAACAACAAAAGACGTATATAACAAAACAAGATTTCTTGGATGTTATGAAGGATCTAAAAAATACCTACGTAACAAAACAAGATCTTAGGGAAGTAGTACAAGAACTCAAGGTAGAGCTCCAAGCCCATTATGTAACAAAACAAGATCTGAAAGAAGTAATACAAGACCTCAAGAATGAACTAAAAGAAACTTTCGCGACAAAACAAGATATCATTGAACTGAAAACTGAATGGAAGTCAGACCTGCAACAGCTTAAAAAAGAGATGAGGAAAGAATGGCAATCAGGCCTGCAAGAGTTCAAAAACGATATACGAACTGAGTGGAGAGCAGACCTGCAAGAATTTAAAAAAGACATACGAGCCGAGTGGAGAGCAGATCTGCAGGAATTTAAGAAGGAGATACGAAAAGAAATAGACGACAGATTCACAAAGTTTGAAGCAAAAATGGCAATAAAGTTTATGGAATCAGAAGTAAGAATGGAAGATAGAATGAAACAATATCACAGTGATATTCTTACCAGATTTGACTCCTGGGCAATTACGCTTGAGAAATCGAACGACTTTCGTGTATTACAAGGGCATGATGTCTCTCTACTGCAAGATAAGACACGAAATCATGAAAAGCGTATAAAAAAGCTTGAAGAAAAAATAAATTAACTGTACACTTAAAGTGTACTATGCCGGCGCGAAGAAAAACATACCAACCGTACGAAAAAGCCATCACAAGACTCGCGTGGTGGGAAATACTGGTTAATAATTTTGCGGGAGGACTTGCATGGGCATTAGGCGCAACTGTCGGACTTGCAATCTTTTTCGCGATTCTTACGCTGATCTCCAAAAATGTCAATTTAGTTCCGGTAGTCGGCTCATTTGTCTCTGATATCATTAATTTCATCCTCGCCACCAACCCCAATGTAGGGAAGTAACCCTGTTATAATGGTATGTCATCGCTGACTTTATCCAATATAGTCAAGCAATCTATATTGTCATTCCCAGCTTGACTGGGAATCTCTCAATAACTAATAACATAAAACTAAAAACACCAATTGTTAATTGTTCTCAGTTTTTAGTTATTAGAGAGATCCCCGATCGCAGTCGGAGATGACGACTTTTTTACGCCTATATTTGCGGAGATGACACTTCTCTTTTACCCCTAAATTTGCTATAGTAGGCAGAGTATGAATAATCCTGACGAACTACAAAATATGCGGCATTCCGCGGCTCACTTGCTCGCCGCGGCAGTACTCAATCTCTATCCGAAAACAAAAGTAACGATCGGTCCTGCTATCGAAAACGGATTTTACTATGATTTCGACTTTCCGACTCCTATCAGTGAGGAGGACTTACCCAAAATCGAAAAAGAAATGAAACGGATACTCCCCGAGTGGAAAAATTTTAGTCACAAAGAAGTAACCGAGCAAGAAGCCCGAACGTTTTTTAAAGGCAACGAATACAAAATTGAACTTATCGACGGCATCATAGAACGGGGAGAAAAACTCACGATTTATAAATCAGGTGACTTTGAAGACCTCTGCCGTGGAGGACACAGCGAACACCCAAACAAAGACATCGGAGCATTCAAACTACTTTCTCTCGCGGGTGCATACTGGCGGGGAGATGAGAAAAACAAAATGCTCACTCGTATTTATGGAACAGCATTCGGCAACAAAAAAGCACTCGAAGAGCATCTGACAATGCTCGAAGAAGCCAAAAAACGGGATCATAAAAAATTAGGAAAAGAACTTGATTTATTCACATTTTCCGATTTAGTAGGCTCCGGACTGCCGCTCTGGACACCAAGAGGTACACTGATGCGCGAGTTACTGAATGATTTTGTCTGGGAGCTTCGTAAAAAACACGGCTATCAAAAAGTCGCTATACCGCATATTACAAAAAAAGATCTGTATGAAACAAGTGGACACTGGACGAAATTTAAAGATGAATTATTCAGAATCAAGACACGCGAAGAACATGAATTCGCGATGAAACCGATGAATTGTCCGCATCATACACAAATTTTTGCAAGCAGACTACGAAGTTATCGTGAAATGCCCCATAGATATACCGAAACAACAATGGTCTATCGTGATGAACAATCAGGTGAACTATCAGGTCTTTCCCGGGTACGATGCATCACACAAGACGACGCGCATGTCTTCGCGCGTTATAAGCAAATCAAAGAAGAAATCGGCAGAGTATATGATATTATCCAAACATTTTACTCAGCATTCGGCTTTCCGCTCTCCATCAGACTATCCAGGCGTGACCCCCAGCAGGCAGAAAAGTATCTGGGTGATGACACAAAATGGGAAACAGCTGAAGCACAACTGCAATCATTTCTGGAAGAAATGAAGCAGGAGTATGAAAATGGTGTGGGAGAAGCGGCTTTTTACGGTCCGAAAATTGATTTTATGACCAAAGACGCCCTCGGTCGTGTCTGGCAAGTCGCGACAATCCAACTGGATGTCAACATGCCGGAACGGTTTGACCTCTATTGTATTGACGAAGAAGGCAATAAAGAACGTATTGTGATGATCCATGCAGCAATTATGGGCTCGATCGAGCGTTTTATGTCTATCTATATCGAACATACTGCCGGTGCGTTCCCGACATGGCTCTCACCACTACAGGTAGTGTTACTCCCAATTGCTGACCGCCATGCTGAATTTGGTCAAAAAGTGCTTGAAAGACTCAATGCGGCAGGTATACGAGCGGAAATGGATACACGCTCAGAGCGGCTTCAGGCTAAAATCCGTGACGCCACTTTACAAAAAGTACCATTTATGGGTATAATAGGGGACAAAGAAATTGCAGAGGATGCAATTTCTGTGCGTAAGCGCGATGGAGATGACCTCGGCTCAGTCGAGGTTGCTTCATTCTTACGACAGTTACAGGAAGAAATTGATAAAAAGATCTAAATTTAAACAACAGGAAAAAAGATACCGAATTAATCAAAGGATCTTTGCATCACCCCTCAGGGTGCTTGATGCGGAAGGAAAACAAATCGGTGTCTTAGCAAAAGACGAAGCACTAAAACTTGCCCAAGAACAGGAGCTTGATCTCGTAGAAATTGCTCCATTAGCAAAGCCGGTTGTAGCAAAAATTATAGATTTCAATAAATTTCAGTATCAACAGGCAAAAAAGAAACAGGAAGAAAAGAAGAAAGCAAAAACTTCTGAAACTAAGGAAATCCGCCTTGGTCCTTTTATGTCTGATAATGATCTCCAGGTCATGATCAGAAGGGGAAGAGAGTTTTTGGAAGACGGTGATAAAATTCGCCTGGTAGTAAAATTCCGAGGGAGACAAATCACCCGATCAGAGTTCGGACGGGAAGTAATCAACAAAGTAGTGAATGCACTTGCTGATATTTCAAAAGTCGAACGCGATGCACATATGGAAGGGAGACAAATGGTGGCTCTTCTTTCAGTAGAAAAAGGAAAGAAAAATAAAGAGGAAAATGTTGCCGGTGAGCAGAGTGAACAACCACTTGACCCACAAAACGAAGCAACAAATAATTAAGATATGGCAAAACAAAAGAAAAAAGTTAGCAGTTCGGTAGCAAAACGGTTTAAGGTCACAAAAACCGGTAAAGTCATGCATGGTCATCAATTCGGTGGTCATCTGAAGCTGCACAAATCAAAAAGAAGACTGCGAAGGCTGAAAGAACCGGCAGTTTTGCACGAAGCATTCGCAAAAAAGATCAAACAGATGCTCGGAAAGGCATAAAGTACTATGAGTAGAATTAAGAGAGGCGTTGTCTCCAAACGAAAACATAATAAATTACTGAACCTGACAAAGGGATATCGGGGTACAAAGAGTAAACTCGTCAAAGTCGCGAAAGAAGCAAGTCTGCATGCCGGGGCATATGCTTTCCATGGCAGAAAACTCCGAAAACAGAATTTCCGCAGCCTTTGGATTGTACGCATTTCAGAGGCCGCAAAGCAGGAAAACATCTCATATAGCGTCCTTATGGATAAATTGAAGAAGGCAAATATCCTTCTTGACCGCAAAATGCTTGCAGACCTCATCGTCACGCATCCGGCAGCATTTAAGACTCTTGTCAACAAAGTCAAAAATGTATAATATATAAATAGATGTCATCCTGAACTCGTTTCAGGATCTATCAATACCGGATTCTGGACAAGCCAGAATGACAAAAACACTACATGAACATAAACAGAGCTTACTTTTATTTTTACTTTACTTCCCAACCCGGGAGGTTGAGTAGTGCTCAAAAGTAAGCCCAGCAAGCGAACAAACAAGCAAGACCACCTCCCTCAAGGGAGGTTTTTTTATGGGAAAAAAGAAATAGTAAGCGAGAAAGACTGTCATTGCGAACGAAGTGAAGCAATCTCATTTTAGATTGCCGCGCTAATCTGCAAAGCAGAATTCGCTCGCAATGACAAAATAGGGATAAATTATGAAAGTACTTGGAATCGGAGAAGCAATCATTGATAAAACATACCTTTTCAAACAGGGCATTTCACTGCAGCATCTTGCAGACGCACAAACGGAAAAACATGTGGGAGGACCTGTCCTCACTGCCATGATTCTACTCGCGAGACTGGGTATCGAATGCACATTTATCGCAACAATCGGACGGGATGAAGACGCACTCATCATTAAACAACTGCTCAAACATGAAAAAGTGACACTGCTTCCCAAATATCAACGTCGTACCAAAGTAAATGAAATTTATGTCGACATGCAGACAGGCTACAGACAGAAAATACGGGGAGATGTCGTCCATAGACCTTTGCACGGCATCGATAAAAAATTTTTACAGCAATTCGATGCCGTGCTCTTTGACAGACACGAATCCACTGCATTCTATGAAATTATTGAAAAACGAAAAAAAAGTACCAAAATAATCATTGATCCTTCTATCGAGGTTTCACATTATACAAGAGATATGGTAAGATATGCTGATTATCCGATTATTCCAATCGAGTTCCTGACAAAACTTGATACGGATATGGAAAAGGGATTGCAAAAGCTCTACCTTGTGAGTAAGAAACCGATTGTAGTAACAGTTGGAGAACTCGGAAGCCTTACATATGACGGCAAGATGATACAAGTTGTCCCGGCAAAAAATGTCTCCGCTATTGACGCGACAGGCGCGGGAGATATTTATCGAGGAGGTTTCGCGTTTGGAATACTGCAAGGATGGGATCATCAAGCTTCGGCGACGTTCGGCAATCTGGTAGCAGGGCTCCAATGCACAAAGATCGGTAACGCGGCAGCTATTCCGACCAACGCGGAGATACTATTGCATGCCTGCAAGACACAAACGAAAGAGACGGTAAATCTGGAAACAATGGATAAGTATTTCCATACATTACTATAACTATGAAGACCAAAAAAACACCATCATACGATCTGACTATCATCGCGGGGCCATGTTCGGTAACACCTGAGAATACGGATCAGATAATCCATGAAATTGCGCCAATAACTACTCCCGATGGGAAAAAAGCGATTTTCGGGACCCGTGTCGTCGGCTTAAAATCTAGGACTGCACTCCTCAAAGATCCCAAAGGTATGGGCATGGATTGGGAGGTCATACAAAAATGCATGCATCTTTCTCCCACTCAGCAGAATAAACTCAAACTCCCCAGTGTCGAACTCGCCGAAAAGATCGCGGTCGAGACTGATCTGCTTATCTCGTCAGAAATTATGATGCCGCATGTACAACTTCCATTTTTTGCCGAAAAAAAAATCTTTCGAAATAACCTTATGATCTGGAATCCTGCTGTCGAGCAACTCGGATGGCATCTGTATCAAATGAGTCAATTCGCGAAGAAAAACGGATGGAGTATCGGCATTAAACATGGCAAATTTCTCGGAAAAGATCCATTGGAAGTAGCAAATCACCCTGACTATAAGGACGAAACGACACTCGAAAAAGTTATCCTCGGACTCACGACATATGTGGATAATCCGAAGGGTGAACTCATTATTATCCATCGAGGGCTTGATGTTCCGGGAAGAGGGGATTACCGAAACGCGATCGCGCACGAAATTATGAAACGCGTCAAACAAAAAGCCCCGTATGCAAAAATGTATTTTGACTCAACACATAGTATCGGTCCCAAAATGCGCCACAAAATCGTCGAAGATACGCTCTTTGCAATGAAACTCAAGGTAGGAGATGAATTTCTTTATGATGGGCTCCTTATGGAAGCGGGCGATTCACCCACAGATACGGACGAACATGTCACGATCAAAGAATTAAAATATCTTATTGCAAACCTGAGTAATTTCAGAAAAATCAGAGAACCTGAAAAGACGTAATGTCATCCTGGGGACAAACGAAGTGAGGACTCCAGGATCTTTTATGGATTCTGGACAAGCCAGAATGACAAGATAAACATATGAAAAAGAAAGTAACTATTATAGGATATGGCAGATTTGGGAAAGTCCTGCATCGAATGTTGCAGGACGATTTCGACGTGCTTGTGTATACCCGCAAACCTATTGCTGATCCAGCAATTAGTCAAACACAAAGCCCTCAGGTAGCATACAAAAATGAAACGATATTTTATGCAGTACCAATCGCGGCATTCGAGTCAGTACTGAACGCGCATAAACCGTTTATCAAAGACAGTCATACACTTATTGATGTCTTATCCGTCAAAGTACATCCCAAAGAGATATTCGAACGCGAACTCAAAGATACCAAGACCCAAGCACTCCTCACGCACCCGCTGTACGGTCCCGACAGCAGCAAAAACGGTTTTGCCGGACTACCGCTGGTGATGGACAAATTCCGCACGGATACAAAAACCTATACTTTTTGGAAATCATTTTTTGAGAAACTCAAGCTGAATGTCATCGAACTCACTGCGGAAGAACATGACAAACAGGCAGCAGATTCACAAGGATTGACACACTTTATCGGAAGACTTCTTGATGACTATGGTATGAAACCGAATCCTATTGATACATTGGGCGCAAAAAAACTGTTGGAGGTAAAAACACAGACAGTGAATGATACTTGGGAGTTGTTTTCAAACCTGCAGCAATACAATCCATATACAAAACAAATGCGGCGCAAACTGGGACACGTTTATGATAATCTCTACAATAAACTGCTTCCAAAATATCAATCAGGGCAGACACTTACTGTGGGCATTCAGGGAGGGAAGGGAAGCTTTAATGAGGAAGCAATCACCTATTATCTGCAGCGAAATAAAATTACGGATTATAAAATTGTCTATCTGCATACAACTGTCAATGTGCTCCGTGAGCTTGAAGACGGCACTATCGACCAGGGCATTTTTGCTATCCATAATTCCATCGGTGGCATCGTGATGGAATCCATCGAGGCAATGGGGAAATATAAATTCAGTATTATTGAGGATTTTGCGATTAAAATCGCACACGCATTGATGGTAAAAAAAGGCATCACACTCAAACAAATTGATACCATCATGACACACCCGCAGGTGCTCTCGCAATGTAAATCATCGCTTGAACAAAAATATCCACATCTGCAAAAAACATCCGGTGAGGGCGAGCTCATTGATCACGCGCTGGTCGCGAAGTCACTCAGTGAGAATACGTTACCTGACAATATAGCAACCATGGGGAGTAAAGTGCTGGCTGAGCTGTATAATTTGGATATTATCGAAGATAATCTGCAGGATTTACATGACAACTACACCAGCTTTTTGATGGTGGGGAGATAAATATGTCATTGCGATCCGCCAGCTGGCCGAGGAGCAATCTCAAACAACTAATAACTAACACGCCTGCCCTGAGCTTTCGTATGAGCATGCCGGACACTTGCCGAAGTGTCATCCTGAATTTATTTCAGGATCTCAATTAACTGAAAACGTAAAACACATAACAACTTTATGTAGTTATAAGTTGAGAGTTATTTGTTACCTGAGAGATTCCCAGTCAAGCTGGGAATGACAATGTAGATTGCTTCGCCGCGTCAGACGCGGCTCGCAATGACAGAGCGTGAGATTGGCAAAAGAATGATATAATAATCAAAATGGTAAACAAACTTTATAACATAAAAAACACCGCGTTATCGATGATCGTCGAAGCTGCTACGCTCGAAGAAGTTGAAGAACTTCGCATACATTTCCTCGGAAGGACAGGACAATTGACCCAAACGTTCAAAGAGATGAAAAATGTTCCTGCAGAGAAAAAACCCGAAGTAGGAAGAGTCGTCAATGAAGTAAAGAAAATTATAGAGGATACCCTCGACGGACGGACACGTGTCCTCAAAGCGACCAAAAAAACAAATGCTCCTAAAATTGATATTACCGAACCGGGCATCAAACCACCGCTTGGACATCTGCATCTTGTTACCCAAGCTATGCGGGAAATCACCACTATTTTCAATCACATCGGCTACACCAGAGTACGGCATCCTGAGATAGAATGGGATTGGTATGCCTTCACCAGTCTTAATTTTCCAGACGATCATCCCGCACGTGACGATTGGGAAACGTTTTTTATCAGACAGGAAGCCGACAAACAAATGGGACCGGTCATTCTTACACCGCATACTTCATCTGGACAAGTACGTGAAATGCAGAAACAGCTCGCTTTATTAAAAAATTCCAAAGGAAACCATGTCAGTATCAAAATGCTCAATATCGCGAAGTGTTATCGCAGACAATCAGACGTCAGCCATACACCCATGTTTCACCAATTTGAGGGGCTTGTGGTAGATAAGGAGATATCCATCGCCGATCTCAAAGGCACGCTTGATTATTTCGTCAAATCATATTTTGGAGAAGAACGCAAAGCCCGCATCAGACCGTATCATTTCCAATTCACTGAGCCGTCATTTGAAGTTGATATTTCCTGCGGAGTCTGTCTGGGCAAAGGCAAGCTGTCAAATGGAGAGACGTGCAGACTGTGTAAAGCAGGCTGGCTGGAACTTGGCGGCGCCGGCATGGTACATCCCAATGTGCTTATGCATGGAGGATTGAATCCGGAAGAATATACAGGTTTTGCATTCGGTTGGGGAGTGGAACGGGTACTGATGATGAAAGAGGGAATAAAGATTGATGATCTGAGGACGCTATACGGAAATGATATGGATTTCCTACAACAATTCTAAAAGAGATGTGTCATTCTGAGCATTAGAGAAGAATCTCGTCATTATATTTTGACCAGCAAGATGGCAGATCAGGATGACATCATGAGATTGCTTCGCCGAGCTGAGCTCGGCTCGCAATGACAAAATAATAGTATGAACATAAAAATACTCGACAGTTGGCTTAGAGAATATGTAAAGACTTCAGCAAGTCCGCAGGTAATCGCGGAAAAATTGTCACTCACCAGTGTAGGGATCGAACATATTATCAAGACAAAAAATGACTATATCTATGATATCGAAATCACCACAAACCGTCCCGAACTGATGTCCGTTATCGGCATCGCGAGAGAAGCTGCTACCGTCCTGCCACAATCCGGTATCAAAGCGACATTTATCGAGCCGAACTTTGACCTTCCGAAAACAAAAATCAAAAACGACCCCGAACTCATTATTAAAAATGACCCGAAGCTCGTCCGAAGAATCTGCGCGGTGGTTATGGAAGTCAATCTCAAAGAGTCTCCACAGCTTATCCAAGACCGCCTTGAAGCATCTGATATCCGAAGTCTTAATAACGTCATTGATGTCACAAACTATATTATGCGTGAAGTCGGCCATCCGACGCACGTCTTTGATTATGACAGGCTGACAAACCACACGCTCATCATCCGTGAATCCAAAAAGGGTGAAAAAATAAAAACATTGGATAACAAAATATACACACTCTCCGGAGGAGATATCGTCGCGGATAATGGCAGCGGAGAGATTATTGACCTCATGGGAGTCATGGGAACTGCCAACAGTGTCGTCACTAAAGACACAAAACGGATTCTGTACTTTATGGATAATGTCGAACCTACCCGTATCAGAAAAACATCCATGGAGCATGGTATACGCACGGAGGCAGCGGTTATCAATGAAAAAGGAATCAATCCGGAGTATACACAGCAAGCACTTGCCGCGGGTATCAAACTATACGAAAAAATTGCCGGAGCAAAAATCATTTCAAATATTATTGATATCTATCCAAATCCCCCCAAAGAGACGAAAATCTCGTTATCAGAAGAAAAACTCCAGAAAGTTGTCGGTGTACCGATTCCACTAAAAACTGCTGCGGATATTCTGACAAACCTCGGATTCTGGGTCAATGAAAAAAATAAAACACTGGACGTCACTGTACCACCCATCAAAACGGGTGTGGATATGCAGATTGAGGAGG
>CAZLSZ010000033.1:0-12605 GCA_964562445.1 uncultured Gammaproteobacteria bacterium | reverse complement strand
GATCAAATTTTATAGTAACCGCACAGGATGATTCACAACTGCTGGTAGATTTTGGTCTCTTTCAAGGCGAAAAATCATTGACAGACCTTAATTATCGTGAACTGCAGTTTGATCCCTCACAACTTGTGGGAGCAGTCCTCACACATGCGCACTTGGATCATTGTGGACGTCTTCCACTTCTTGTCTATGGGGGCTTTAAGGGCAAAATATATATGACTGAGCCTACGCGAGAGCTTATTCAGGTTATTCTTACGGACGCGGCAAAAATTGCGCAGGAAAAGAAAGAGTATACACCTCTTTATGGGCTTGAGGAGGTCGAAAAATTGCTGCAGATGATTGAAGTTGTCAAATATCATGAATCATTTGAGGTCGGTCCGTTTAAAATAAACTACATTGATGCTGGACATATTCTCGGATCGGCAAGCATTGAAGTAACCGATAAAGGTGATAATCGGACGATTGTTTTTAGCGGTGACATAGGAAATACACCTGAGGATATTATTAATCCTACAGAATACTGTCAAAAAGCTGACATTGTCGTGATGGAAGCAACATATGGCGGAAAATATCATCCCAAAGAAAATCCTAATGATGTATTACAGGAGGAAATAAATGCTATAGAAAATAACAGCGGTGTATTACTTATCCCCGCTTTTTCGCTAGAACGTACACAAGAGTTATTACATCGTATATATCATCTGAAAAAAGAGAATAAAATCCGTCACGATACTCCGGTCTTTATGGATAGTCCGATGGGTATACGAGCAACTGAAATTTTTAAGGTTTTTCCGGAATTTTACAATAAAGAATTACAAGCGCATGATGACGATCCGTTTAGCTTTGAGGGACTTGCTATTACTTCAGAAACTCGTGATAGTAAAGAAATTATCAAAGCAATGGAGCCTAAGGTTATTATTGCGGGATCCGGTATGATGTCAGGCGGGAGGATCATGCAGCACGCGCTTAATTATTTGCCATTGAAAACGAGTCGCATTTTATTTGTCGGCTATCAGGCTGAGGAAACGCTTGGCCGGCAGATTACTGAAGGCGCACGAAATGTCAGAATTAAGGATAAACAAATTACCATCCGAGCAAATGTGCGGAAAACAGATATGAGTTCACATGCTGATCAACCCAAGCTCATGACATGGTTAGGGAGTATAAAAGGAGTAAAAAAAGTGTTTCTCGTGCATGGAGATCCGGAGTCACGGGAAGCATTCGCCGCTGAAGCGAAGGAAAAATTGAAAATAAACGATATTATTTCACCACAAAATGGAGATATTGTAGATTTGTAATGTCTATGGGTAGTAGTAAGGAGATTGCTTCGGCTCCGCCGGCTGGCGGATCCTCGCAATGACGTAGGATTAGATTTTCTTCGTAGAAGCATCAACATCCCAGACCGGATTAACAACTTTTTTCTTTGATTGTTTTCGGAGACGTGTATACGCGAAAACATACCCATACGCGATAACACCCAATGGATTTGTGATAAATTCACGAAGTATTTCTTTGATAAGAATACTTTGGGGAAGTGCATATTCATCTGAAAAATCATACTGAAAAAACTTTTTGAGTTCTTCCTGCTGATATTGAAATCTGCTGGATGGACCTACTTGATCTTTCATTTTTTGCGGTGGTCTGATAAATATTTTTGCATCAGGAATCATTGCGAATTTTCCACCTAAACGTTTATTTTCTAGATAGAAGTACATATCCGCATTAACTAAATATTCCGGAATAGTATATTTTTTAAAGTGATTCATACGAAATGCCAGACATCTTCCTGATGCTGCAAGATAGTTATCACCTTTTCTCCATTGTTTTGCCATATTGTAAACCATACGGATATTGGCAGCCATACCCCGTTCTACAAATGTTTCCGATGGCTCTTTGGGTAAGACACCAGCCGCTGCCATTGTAAGTTTGGGATCATTTTCGAATGCATTGATAATTTTACTGATAGCAGACGGATCGAAATGGATATCATCCTGCGTAAAAATATACAGATCTGATGTTACTTTATCGCGTGCCTGCAATAATTTTTTGGGCTGGCTTCCTTCTTTCGGATTCCAATATACTTCAATACCCATTTTTTTGAAAAGCCTTTTTGTTTTATCAGATATGGGATTTCTATCGGAAATAATGATAAATCGAAAATCTTCAACATGAGTGGATGCATAAATAGAGTATGCAGTCGCTATGAGTGAATCTTTCCCGTAACATGTGGGTATAACAATAGTTGCTGTGAGGCCATTTTTCATAACTTATTTTACAGGAAACATTTCGTCCTGCTCCTTTCGTAATTTTACGCAAAGACTATCTTCAGGGAAAGTGACATCGTCATAGGTGATGGGTGTATCCTGCGGCAGATCTTTATTTAAAATAGCTTCAGCAGCAAGACCGATCGGAAGGAGATTTTCTTTTTTGGCAGTATCATAATTTTCAATAGCACCGTATGTGAGGAATCCACCTACGCCATCCAGTTTGTCACCCTTTTTAAGATCAAATTTTGCAAGCGTGATGACATCAGCGACAAGTCCGTCTTTGGGAGCCAGGGTCACATCATTAAAGAGTACAAGTCTCGCGATACTGAATGGCGCTTCGATAGGTGAGAGATGATACGGCGCATAAAAAGTGTAGAGGGGGCCTTTGCCCATTTTATAAATATCCATATATCTTTTTCTGATCGGATGCTCCGTATATCCGAGGACAAATATACCGAAACTCGGTTCTGCACCGAGAATATAATCAACCAATCCGCCATTCATCAACTGTTCCATAGGGAAAAGACCCGGTGCTTCATCGACATGACTGCATCTTGGACCGTACATATTTCGTGTACCCACCTTAAATCCTGTGCCATTGGCAATTGTGGCCATTTCGACAGAGATTTTCGTGCCATCGGCAAAGGATGTCGGCATCTTGGGTTCTTGGAAATGTTCTCGCGACCATTGTTCCTGTGTTTTAGGGGTTCTTCTGAAGTCAATAAGACTTTTGATATTTCCTGCCATGACCGGCTTAAAACCCATATATTCCACTTCACGGACGAGATTCATAAGTTTACCTGGCTGATCGCCATCTGCTTGTGTATATCGTACGCCTGCTTTGTGGCAGTAGTGCTGCAATATGGGGCCAAGGGTTGCGTCCAGTTCGGCGTTGATAAGGACGATATGTTTCTTGTGCTCAATTGCGCGCATAACCACTCTCGCGCCATATTCAATTTCTCCGGTTGCCTCAACCAGCACGTCAATCTCAGAAGAATCAGTAACAAGATTTGGGTCACTTGTAACGATATATTTGCCTGCCTTGATTGCATTATCCATTTCTTCTTGGGTAGTTACTTCATCTACCGCGATATTTTCTCCAAGCGCGTCAGTGTATGCTTGTTTTGCTTTAGAAATAGTTCGGTTGGAGATAGCGACAAGCTTGATGCCATAAGTACAAGTGAGTGTTTGGAGCGCAAATCCTCGAGCGGCAAATCCTGCCCCGATAAGACCGACTTTGATCGGTTTATTTTCTTTTTCCAGCCGTTTTAATTCGTTATCAATAATATACATACTTGTTTTGTCATTGCGAGCCGAGCTCAGCTCGGCGAAGCAATCTCTATCTTTTATAATCTTCCCATTGTGTATCTTTTTCGGATACACTAATCTGCTCGGTAATCGGGAACTCGATGTCAAATGCCGGATCATTGTACCTGATACCCCCTTCAACCCCGGGCGCGTACGGTGTGGATGATGCATAGATTACTTCCGCACCATCTTCAAGCGCTTGGTATCCTACCGCGAAACCTTTGGGGTAATACACCATATTTCTTTCTTCAGAAGAAAGTGTAACACCCATCCATTGTTTGTAGGTAGGGGAGTATTCACGCAGATCAACTGCCACACTGAACACAGAACCTTTGATACATCGGAACATTTTTGCTTCAGCGTGTTCTCCTTTTTGAAAATGTAATCCACGTATCGTTCCCTTTACCGAATTAGTAGAATTATTTATTTGTACCGGCTGAAATGTAATTCCTTGCTTTGCAAATTCATCAGTACAAAATATTCTCGCGAACATCCCTCTCTCATCTCCTCGCGGTTCAATCGCTATCTCATATGCTCCCTCTAGTTTCGCTTTTGTGAAAATCATAGCCAATATAGATGTTCGTCTACTATTTTATTTTCTTTGAGATATTCTATCTGTTTCAATCGAGTATAGAGACGAGATTTGTATATTTCTTCAGTCATTTGGATAGAGTCAAAGATTTCTTTGAGTTCTTCAGCTCCTTTTTTGACGTTCCAGTCACAAGTAAAGCCTGGGAGCACTTCGGTAATTTTCTTAAATCCTACACGATAATTTCTCTTGTCTCCTGAACTATCACCGAATTCTGTGGTACAACCCGGGAACACACTCGCGATGATTTCCGCAACGTTTCTGATTTGATAATTATTATCATCAGAGCCGATATTAAATAACTGGTTGCTGATTTTTTCGACCGGAGATTTCAGCGTCATCACAACCGCTTTGGAAACATCCATGACATGAACAAACGGTCTCCATGGTGTGCCATCGCTGCTCATTTTGATAATTTTATAGATATACGCGGTCGCGGAAAGATCATTTACTACGAGGTCAAATCGCATGCGCGGTGATGCTCCGAAAACAGTCGCGTTTCGGAACATGGTCGGATGGAACGTATCATCAGCCATTTCCTGTAAGGCATTTTCATTCATAATTTTTGATTTCGCGTATGCTGTTAGAGGATTTGTAGCAGAAGATTCATCACTAATGTTATCAGAGGCTCCGTAGACACTGCAGGAAGAAAAATAAATAAATCTACTTACACCTGCTGCTTTTGCGGATGCTGCGAGATTCATTGTGCCTTTATGATTGATTTCAAATGTTAATTCAGGATCATTTTGTCCGAGAGGATCATTTGAAATTTCTGCAAGATGGACGATAGCATCAAATCCTTTAAGATCTTCTGTTGTAATTGCTCGGACATCTTTTGTGACAAGCTCATAAGATTTTTTTTCAGGATTATAAAGTTGGCCCTCAGCATAAAAATTGGTATCAAGTCCCGTTACATCAAATCCTTCGTTAAGAAGAACTTGTATGAGTCTTGATCCGATATATCCTTCTGATCCTGTAAGTAAAACTTTCATATTATTTCCAAATTTTCCATGGAGCATTACCGCTCTGCCACATTTTTTCTATTACTGTTTTATCTCTCAGTGTATCAATGGGGTGCCAAAAACCTTCATGACGATATGCTTGTAATTTGCCATCATGAGCAAGCTGTTGCATAGGTTCTTGTTCGAATGGCATTTGGATATCTTTTATATAATCGATAACTTCAGGTTCCAGTACAAAATATCCTCCACTAATCCATGCTTCAGCTACACCGTCACCTGCCGGTTTTTCTTTGAAATTAGTTACTTTTGTATCTCTCTTGGATAATGTAAAGGCTCCGAATCTGCCGGGTGAAGGGACAGCTGTTACGGTAGCAAGAACATTTTTGGATTTTTTGTGATAATCAATTAATTTAGGAATATCGACATCACTTAATCCATCACCATACGTAAGTAAAAATGTTTCGTTGCCGATATATTCTCGAGCGCGTAACAGTCTACCTCCGGTCATTGCATCTTCCCCTGTGTCCACCAATGTTACCTTCCACTTTTCGGTATTTTGTTTATGATAGACAACTTCGTTTTGTTTAAAGTCAAATGTTACGTCTGAATTACGGAGTTTATAGTTTGCGAAGTATTCTTTGATCATATGGCCTTTATAACCGCAAAGAATGACAAAATCATCAATACCATGGGTATGATATATTTTCATTATATGCCACAAAATAGGTTTACCGCCAATCTCAACCATTGGCTTGGGTCTTACACCACTTTCTTCGCTAATGCGGGTTCCGAATCCTCCCGCTAAAATGACTGCTTTCATAGTATATATTGTACCACTGAGGGATATGGTTGTCAATCTTATAGTTATAACTATAGAGACTATTATTTAATAAAATTTGTGAAAAATATCCCTAAAAAACTCCCACTTATAATTATACACATTGCAAGAAAAAATTTCAGCGCAAAAATGGGGGTACCAAATACACGACTATAAAATGTTTTAGCTAATAGATTAATAGAATTTGCCAAGATAAATGCGTACAGCGCTGTCATCCATGAAATTGCGCTTCCGGCCAATGAGGCGGTGTTTAGTATAGCTGCATCCAGACCGATCAGCGCACCCAAACTGATGACGACAAATAATCCGTTATTTCCGAATAGTGCAAGTGCTATTTTTGTCATAATACCGATTAACACATATAACGCAGCAAATTTTAAAGCAAAACTGACATCAATTATTTTTGTGTCTTTGTTGTCTTCTTTTATATATTTTGTTTTTGTTGACTTTTCTTTTATTCGAAGGAAAAATAACATTGCGCTAAATCCAGCAAAAAACATACAGATGACTATGGGAAGTAGTTTTGCGCCGTAGGTCGCATTCACAGGGAATATTAATACGAGGATTTGGATAAAGCTGATAATATTTGCAAGTATAGCTGCTCCGACAAGGTTATTGATGTTCTTGGACATTTTACTTTCTTTGGCAAGAGTTTGTGTCGTAGCAGTCGAGCTTACAAATCCGCCGATAGCGCTTGTAAGAAGCCACCCTTTTTTTCCACCTACCGCCTGTTCAAGTATGTACCCGATTAAATCTACACCCGTTACCAGCGCAACAATAAACCACAATTTAAATGGATTAAAAAGATCAATTTTGGAAAATGATTCGTTATAAAATGGAAATGATTCCATAAAGGAGTGTAATGCTTTAAAATCTTCAATCGCAAAAGTTTTGTCAGGTAAAAATGGGAGGATAACAAGTGCTATGATAAGGTAACTTACGAGGGCGTTCATTTCATAATTATCAACTGTTTTGACCAACTTTTTAATCTGTTTTTTTCGTGATAAAAAGAGCATTACTATTATCGTAAGCGCTATAACAAGTTGGGTCGGGATGAGATTGATGGATATGAGAAATCCTATGATAAAACTGTAAATCATGGCAAGCTCTGTCGTAATACCCGGATCTTTTGTCCGCAGTGAGTCAAGAATATAGAGCGTAATAAGCAAAATAAAGAACCCCGATGCGAGTATTATGGCCATGGCGGTAAATTTTATAAAAAGAAATCCTGTGATCGTGCCCAGTAAACTGATAAGCGCAAAGGAGCGTAAACCAATGAGCGCAGTTTTATCCCGTTTTATATTTTGTTTTTTTTCATTCACTTCTCGTTCCAGACCGATGACACTCCCAAGAAGGAAGCTTAAACCGAGTTGTATAAAAGTGGAGAACACATCCATAATATGGTATATTATACTCTTTTTGAGGCCAATTTGCAAACTATGGGTTTTTATTACTCTTGATTTTATAAAGATTTATAAGAAATATTACGTATCAAATCTAAATTTTCCGCGTTATAATAATTCTTATCTTATATTGCTATCTATTTGAATAAACACAGCTTGTTTGATAAAATTGCTGTAGTCAACTTAAGCTCCCGTAGCTCAATGGATAGAGCACATCGGTTCTAACGATTAGGTTGGGGGTTCGAGTCCCTCCGGGAGTACACTTTATTGAATGTCTATTTCAGTCAGAAATATTGTCAAGAATATTTACGTACCTTGACAGAATTTGCCTTATACGTTAAAGTGAATTATGAATCAGACAAGCTTACCTCTCGGTATAACATTTGATGACGTCTTACTTATTCCCGGTTATTCAGACTTTTCGCGTTCCGATATCCACCTTTCTACCAAATTAACTAAAGAAATAACCTTAGAGTCTCCTTTTGTCGCTTCCCCTATGGATACGGTATCAGAGAGTAAAATGGCTATTGCATTAGCCAAAGAAGGTGGTATCGCAATTATTCATCGGAACTTAACAGTTGAGGATCAAGCAGCAGAAGTTGAAAAAGTTGTAAAACATAAATTGCTTGTAGGCGCGGCAATTGGCGCAAATGAAGGATTCGAAGAAAGAGCAGAAGCATTGGTGAAAGCAGGCGCTTCCGTAATATTGATCGATTCAGCTCACGGTAACGCGCATACTGTGATTGAAAGCATTCGTTACATAAAAAAACATTTTCCTACAATGCAGCTCATTGCCGGAAATGTTGCAACCAAGGAAGGGGCTGAAAATCTTATCGGAGCAGGCGTAGACGGATTGCGTGTAGGTATGGGACCCGGATCAATTTGTACTACACGAATTATTTCGGGGATGGGTTATCCGCAATTGTCTGCTATCATGGAAACATTTTCTGTCGCTAAAAAAGCAGGAGTTCCTGTTATCGCGGATGGAGGCATTAAATACTCCGGAGATATGGTAAAGGCACTGGCGGCGGGTGCTTCTACAGTGATGATGGGGAGCTATCTTTCATCCGCTCTTGAAGCTCCCGGCAAAATTCATGCCTTACCGGCAGAGCAAGTCCCCGCACGATTTAAGAGTATCTTACGAACCAAGCAAAAAACGTATGATTTTAAAGAATATCGAGCTATGGGATCTATCGGGGCGATGCAAGAAGGCGCAAGGATTAAGTCAGAAGATGAATTCCATGGGAAAAGCTATAAGGATCGTGTACTTGTCGCGGAGGGAGTAGAATCATTGATTCCGGTGAAAGGTACTGTGAAAGATATTCTCGATCAAACGATCGGGGGTATACGTTCTGGCTTGTATTATGTCGGCGCCAAAACAATCCCTGAATTGCAAGAAAAAGGAAAATTCGTCCGTATCACGCAGGCATCACTTACGGAGAGTCATCCACACGATATTCTCATCACAAACCCCGGCGAGAACTATTAACATCGGCTATCTTCTTTCGGAAGTACTTGTCAAAATTTTTTCAAAAAACAACTATAATAATCATAGTTACTTGTTCTTATTTTCCAAAGTAAATGGGTTGAAGTTTGTTTCTTTATCATAATAATCCACATTTTCCATTTTTTTGAGTTTATTAACGATAAGATATGTTATAGGTGTAAATAATATTTCTACCAGTACTTTAAATATATAGTTCGACAGAAGAAGAGCAACAAGTACATGAGTAGGGAAGACGCCCGTAAAGGCTATCAAAATAAATAAAAATGTATCCAAAAATTCACCGATAAGTGTCGATCCAATTGTCCTCATCCAGAGATATTTTCCTCGTGTCCATATTTTTATTTTGGCAAGGATAAACGAATTTGAAAATTCACCTGCAAGATACGCGATCATACTTGCAAGGATAATACGGGGAGTTAATCCGAGAATAAGATTATATGCATCCTGATGCGGCCAGTCCGGAGACGGAGGCAGCGCACCGACGATTAAAAAAATCGGAATCATAAGTACATTGCACATAAATCCGATCCATATAACACGTCTTGTCTTAGAATATCCATATACTTCTGTCAGACTGTCACCGATAATATATGACAAAGGAAAAAGGATTGTGCCTGCATCAAGTGTAAGAGGACCGATAGCTGCAATTTTGGATGAGGCAATATTGGATATTAAGAGCACAGTCACAAAAAAAGCAGTGATAATATCAAAAAAATAATAGTTAGTAGAGAGCCGTTTCACTCGCATGACAACATATTATAAAGCTTCCTACCAAATTCAACAAGGGAATAGATGAGGAATCTATGGTATACTTGCAACTATACTATGAGCGCAAAACCATTTGTTTTTACGGTACTGCAAAAAGATAAAAAATCAAAGGCAAGGTTGTGTACCCTTAAAACACCACATGGAACGATAAAAACTCCTACATTTGTGCCAGTGGGGACGCTGGCAAGCGTGAAGGGAATTACTCCAAACGCGCTCAAAGATATGGGCGCACAAATTGTCCTATCAAATACCTATCATCTGCATCTCCGACCAGGAGAAGACATTATCAAAAAAATGGGAGGACTTGGGAATTTTATGTCTTGGGACGGTCCGACGATGACTGATAGCGGCGGATATCAAGTGTTTTCACTTGGCGTCGCGCAGAAAAAAGTTGTCATGCGCGACGCCCATGGAAGAAAACTCAACAAATTTTCTAAATCTGTTTTTATCAATCCTTCGGAAATGGCACCGGTCCTTCCCGCCATCACAAAAACAACAGAAGACAAACAACGACAAAAATTGAAAAGCGCCTTAATCACCGATGATGGTGTATGGTTTTACTCACATATTAATGGACATAAAGAATGGTTTGATTCACAAAAATCTATTGAAATTCAGGAGAAGCTGGGAGCTGACCTCATCGTCGCGTTTGATGATCATGAGTCACCATTGTGGGATCATGAAACAACGAAGTTATCATTGGAACGAACAAGTCGGTGGGCGATAGCGAGTTTGCAGGCGAAAAAAAGAAAAGATCAGTTGATGTACGGAATCGTCCATGGGGGAAGATATGATGATCTGCGGAAGTTTTCGGCACAATTTACCAATAAATATTTCGATGCTGTCTCAATCGGAGGATCATATACGTCCAAAGAAGTATTATTTCAAATGATCTCCGAATGTGTACCATTTTTTGATGAAGAAAAACCCAGACATCTTCTTGGTATAGGGGAGATTGAAGATTTTTTTGAATCAGTCTCACGTGGTATGGATTTCTTTGATTGTGTCGCGCCGACCAGAAGAGCTCGACATGGAAGTTTATTTATCTCTCCAAAAAATGGCGGCAGAAAACAAAATAATTTTGTTTTTCACGTCTCTAATCACAAATTTCAAACTGATAAAAAACCAATTGATCCGGGATGCGCATGCTATGTCTGTCAAAATTATACACGAGCTTATCTGCACCATTTATTCGCAACGAATGAACTCCTTGGATATCAGCTCGCAACACATCATAATTTATATTTTGTTACCAAACTCATGGGAAAAATTCGCGAGTCAATTGGAGAGGGAAGTTTTCAACTCTTGAAAAAAGAATGGTTAGGATAAAATTATTTTGCAGATGAAATCTCTACGTTCGTTCCATCGCTTCGTATATGTACCCATTCTCCATGCTGTAAATCTCTTCCAGGAGGACTGAACTGATATAACGCGGTAACATCCGCTGGACGCATTGCTTTTATATCACCATGTGCTAGAAACCCTTCAGCTCTATGAAACAAATTTACTGCAAGGTTTGGTGGTATACGTACTGCTGCATCTCGCATATATCCATTGTATATTTTGGGCGCTTGCGGATCAGTATCGGTTAAATCAATTTCAGTATTAAAATGTCCTTTTTGTTTTGTAACTACTTGCGCATCGATACCATCTGCGGGCGTTGTCCCTATAACGATTGGGTTGTCATCGTATTCCCTATAATCTTTCTCAATATGGAAATCAGTCTTTCGCATAGGTTTAAATGGTCTCACTTGATAAAGCACTGGTGGATGCAATCCAAATTCCAGTTGATAAGACCATCCTTTATCCATTTCTTCCAAATTAGCAATACGATCATGCCAAGATACAACTTTTTCTAAATCTGCAGCAACATATTCAAGAGAAGGAGTGTTATGAGAGATATCGTTCGTAAACCCAGGCAAAATTTTAGTCTTTCCATTTTCTACTGCAAATGTTTGTTTAGAAGGACGATAGAAAGTCTCACGCATAGCATATGCAATATCTTCGCTTGATTCTGCGAATGTCGCTAGATAAAAATCATCTCTATTTGGATGTTTGATAAGTGTTCCTGCGTAATTACTAGGTGATCGCTGCGTTACAATGACATTGATTTCATCCGGTAAAAGCAATTCATTGTCTCTTTCTTTCATACGTTGAGGAGAATATCTGACTCGATCAACAACTTCTTTTATCCCGATTTCAAAATACTCTCTATTACGGTACATACTATAATTATGTGGGTTCCAACTCACTCTCTCATGTCCTACGTCAAATGCTTCAATTTCTTCTGTCCTAAAGTCACCTTCATATCCAAGTAATTCTTCTTGTGCGCTGGATCTAAACAAACGTGGATACTTTATCTCTGCTTTATCTGCTCTGTAAAGAATACTTTCTGTTTCTTCACCAATTTCGCTCACAACCATAGGCATCTGCGGAATGTCGGGTAGTTTTTCTGCTACATACTCTAATATGCCTGCTTTTGCCCCATGCCTTTGAACCAACTCTCTGGGATATTGTAAATCTTGTTCTGACATTGTGGAATTATATCATCCTCTTCATTAGCTGGCAATATTATAAGATAAATCTCACGTTACTTATTTACATATTGATGGATGATGGAGCTGAGGAGAGTTTGGTAGGGGATGCCTATCTCAATTGCCTTTACTTTTGCTTTGTGCAAGTCCCTCTCTGACAAACGTATGTTGATATTTTTTGTTTTATTGAGTGTCGCTTCTGCAATTTTTTGATAACGCTTCTTTTCAGATTCCACATTCTCAATTGTTACGAACCTTCCCTCCTCATAATCTTTGAGTATTTGCTCTTCCTCATCTGTTAATATAAAATGTTTCATATTTATTTCATTTTCCTTTCTACAATATATCTTTTTGTTGCTTTTCTACTCGGTATAATCGTTTTTAAAAAAAATTTTTCATCATCTTCCACAAACGGTACAAGATACGCATATT
>CAZLSZ010000032.1:3472-12860 GCA_964562445.1 uncultured Gammaproteobacteria bacterium | reverse complement strand
TCAATGGTAGAGCAGTATAAGTATGTTTTATACGTATGTTCTAAAGAGTAAAATAGATGATAAACTTTATATCGGTTATACACACGATATACAAGAACGGGTAAGAGAACATAATGGAGGGTTCGTAAATGCTACGAAAGGGAGAAGACCCTTAGAGCTGGTTTATTACGAAGCATGTTTGGATGAGGGAAAGGCAATAGCTAGAGAAAAGTATTTTAAAACAGGTTTTGGGAGAAATTTTTTAAAAAAGAGGATTTAGGGCCACTAGCTCAATGGTAGAGCAGTACCCTCTTAAGGTATTGGTTCGGGGTTCGAGTCCCCGGTGGCTCACTTCGGCAAGCTCAGTGCAAGCACACTCGGAGTTTTTAATTTATGTGGATGACATATATGCTTCTTTGCGATCAGAAAACTTTTTATATTGGCATTTCTGACGACGTTAATAATAGATTGCGTCAGCATAAATCTAAACAAGTTATTTCAACTAAAAAGTTTTCTGATCATAGATTAGTCTATTGTGAAGAATATGATTCAAAATATGAAGCTGCAAAAAGAGAAAAGCAATTAAAAGGTTGGTCACATGCAAAGAAGCAGTTGTTGATTGATAGAAAATTAGGGATTAATGCTTGTACTGAGTTTGTTGAAGTGAGTCCCTAAGATTTGAACAGTGAGTTTACTCCGAGTTTACCGAGGAGAGTCCCCGGTGGCTCACAATAAAGTTAAAATCTCGCTATAATAGAGATCAGATTTTAATTTATGAAATTAGAAGAGTTATCAAAAGAAGAACTTATTGAAATGGTTAATCACCTAAAAAGACGTAAAAAGTACGGACTAGTTTGGGAAGATAAGCCTGAAGACGTAGTCGAACAATGTAAAAAAGAACTTCCCGTCCTTGAAGAAGTAAAAGATAAAGCTATTATATCCAATAATTCTTTACCCACTAACTTGATAATTGAAGGTGATAACTTTCAAACCCTTTCTGTGTTGAATTATACCCACCAAGGAAAAATTGATGTTATTTATATTGATCCACCATACAATACAGGTGCAAAGGATTGGAAATATAACAATGATTATGTAGACATAAATGATACATTTCGACATAGTAAATGGATTTCATTTATGAGGAACCGATTAGTTATTTGTAAACAATTACTTACACCCGATGGAGTAATTATTATCGCTATAGATGATAATGAATTTAGTACACTTAGTTTATTATTAGATGAGCTATACCCTGATAAGGTAAAAAATACTGTAGTTATAGTTAATAATCCCCATGGAGTAAGTAGGAGCGGATTTTCAAGATGTCATGAATATGCAATCTTTGTATTAAATCCTGGACAATCAGTTAATAAAAAGAAGGCACCAATGGATAATCGTGAAATTAATTTAAGAAGGACTGGAAATAATTCCGACAGGAAAGATAGCCCAACAATGTTTTATCCAATATTTGTTGATAAAGAAAGCTTAAAAGTTTCAGGCGTAGGGGATATGCCAGTAAAAGAGTTTCATCCGGATAAACAAACAATTGATAGAGGTGATAAATACGAGCTGTGGCCAATTGATAAAAAAGGGAAAGAAAAGAACTGGTATTATAGTAAACAAAGAGTGTTAACAAATGGTTATGAGGAACTATTTTGTAAATGGGTAAAAGGTGAACTAAATATATATTTTTCGCACAGTAATAATGGCTTACAAACTTATAAATCATTTTGGATTGGTAGCGAATATGATGCAGGCGCGTATGGTGCATCTTTAGTTCAAAGAATGATAAATAATAAATTTCCTTTTCCTAAATCAATTAATACTGTATTAGATTGTCTAAGAGCCGTAATAAAGACTAAAGACGCAACCGTATTAGATTTTTTTGCAGGGTCAGGCACCACGGGACACGCACTTATGATGATGAACAGAGAAGATGGAGGAACAAGAAAATTCATTATATGTACTAATAATGAAAATAACATTTCCACTGATATCACTTATCCACGCATAAAGGCGGCAATAGAGGGTTATGAACACACCAGTGGTATACCTACAAATGTAAGATATTTTAAAACTGCATTTGTATCAAAATCAAAAGTATCAGATGATACTAGGAATAGTTTGGTGAGAAAATCAATAGAAATGATTTGTATTAAGGAAAACACATTTAATAATGTAACAGATAAGGATGGTTATAAAATATATCGAAATCATGAAACAGTAACTGGGATTCTATTTGATTTAGATGAAATTGAAATATTAAAAAAAGAGATTAATAAGTTAAATTCACTATCGCATATTTATGTATTTTCGTTAACCGATGACACTTATGCTAGTGATTTTGAAGATTTAGCTGTAAAATACGAATTATGCCCAATTCCAGAAAGTATTCTGGAAGTGTATAGGAAATTATTTAAAGAATAAATTATGAAACTAAAAGAATACCAGATTAAATCAGTTGAAAAGCTATTAACTATTTCCAAAAAGCTACTTAATAAGAGGGGAACACGAAGTTGTGTAGTCAAAGCACCTACAGGTTCAGGTAAGACTATCATGATAGCTGAATGGTTAAGTATGCTTGCAAAAGAACCGTTAAATAAACCGTATGCCTTTATTTGGATAAGTGGAAACAACTTGCATAAACAAAGCAAAGAAAAGCTACAGCCTTATTTAGCAGATACCCGCTACACCTTATCATACTTAGATAACATTTCCGGTACAGAATTTCAGGAAAATGAAATTGTATTTGTAAATTGGCACAGCTTAACAAAGCAGGATAGAAGCACGGGTGAATATACGAATGTCTTCATGCGGGATAACGAAGATGACCGGAATTTGAAGACTTATGTAAATAATACCAAGGATAAAGGTATTGACATTATCCTAATTGTTGATGAAAGCCACTATCATTATTGGTCTGATAGATCGCAGGATTTAGTACAAACGATTATTGCTCCTTCATTAATTCTTGAAGTATCAGCTACACCTACCATAACACCAACACCTGAAGAATTGGAGTATGAGGAAGCCGGACAAGTTACAGTGCGGTTTGAAGATGTGGTAGCGGAAGGCATGATTAAGAAGGAAGTAGTTATTAATGCTGAAATAGCTGATAATATTGATTTTACGTCGGTAGCCGATGAAGTCATTCTAAATGCGGCAATTAAAAAACGTGAAGAATTAAAAGCAATTTATGAAGAAAATGGATTACATATAAATCCATTACTTCTTGTTCAGCTTCCTAGCGAAAGCGAAAGAACATCCGTACTTGATGAAACAAAGATAGAACAAGTAGAAAAAATCTTTAAAGAAAAACATGATATAACTATAAACAATGGTAAACTGGGCATTTGGTTATCAGATGAAAAAGAAAACTTACCCAACATTGAAAGATTAGATAGCACTGTTGACGTCTTGATATTTAAGCAGGCTATAGCTCTGGGGTGGGATTGTCCAAGAGCACAAATTTTAGTAATGTTTAGGGAAATTAGAAGCCATGTATTTGAGGTTCAAACTGTAGGTCGAATACTCCGCATGCCAGAAACAAAGCATTATGACATATTGGCATTAGATAGGGCATATGTTTATACCAATCTTGATAGGATCGCGATTAAAGAAGATAAAGATAGCAAAAGCTTGTTCCAAGTTTATCCAAGTCATAGAAACGTAGACTATAAAAAAATTGAATTACCTTCAATATATTTGAAGCGTGTTGATTATGGTGATTTAACGTTGAAATTCAGAAAACTATTCAGGGAAGAAGCTAATAAATACTTCGGTATTGCAGAAAACGAATTACCACAGCAAGCATTAGAAAAAGCGGATGTAAAGCTAGACATAAAGCCTGAGGAGTTAGGGCAACCAGTCATTGCAGATGTGGTATTTAGTGATATAGATAGCCAAGTAAAAAATGAAATTAACGGAACAAGCATAACTTTCGCTGTTTCTGAAGACGAAATAAAGCACAAGTTTGAAGCTTTCGCGAAGCTTGTATCCTTGCCTTATGCACCTGTACGTTCTTCTAATAAGGTACAAATGGCTATGTATGAATGGTTTGATAGGTTCTTGGGGTATAAAGATAGTACTCGTTTAGATATACAAAGAATTGTTGTTTGTTCAGAAACTAATCAGAAGATATTCCGTGGGATTATGGAGGCAGCAAAAGCTAGGTTTAGGGATGAAAGAAGGGATGAAATTAATGCTACAGATCGTAAAAAAGAATATCTGTGGGATGTACCCTTAGTTGAATATTTCAATGAAAATTATTCCCTTACGGAAGGTATCAACTATGCACATGACAAATGTTATGTAAGGGCAGATAGAAGCCAACCGGAAAAAATTTTTGAACAGTTACTTTCACAAAGTCAAAATGTGGCTTGGTGGTGGAAGAATGGCATAGAAAAAGAAACTTGCTTTGCTATTGAATACCAAGACCCCAAATCAGAAGTAATGCGTGCGTTTTATCCGGATTACATTGTTTGCTATGCTGATGATTCTATGGGTATTTATGACACTAAATCAGGCATAATTGCTGAGATGAACGAAACCAAAGTTAAATCAAATGCCTTAAGGGCATATATTAAAAAACATGTAGCTAAAAATTTAAAAGGTGGCATAGTTCAGTCTACATCAACAGGAATGTATGTATTTGAAGGTGATGAGTACAATGCAAACATATTTCATGCTGATTGGAAAAGATTTGATGAGTAATATGAGTTTTAATTAATTTTAATATAGTTGTAAAGTATAGGTATTTTGAATCTCCTATGTTAAAAGATGAGCAAAAAATATTAAAAGATTTGCATAGGTAAAATTAAATCTATGACACTCTCCAAATCTGATTATCTGTTATTTCTCCGTCATCCTGCGTGGTTGTGGCTCAAAAAACATGATAGAGAAAAACTTCCCCTGTATGATATGGCGATGCAGGCGATATTTGAGAGCGGGAATCTCTTTGAATCGTACGCGACACAGTTATTTCCAGAGGGAGTCATGCTGGGATTCAAAGATTACGCAGAGTATGTGTCACTACCCAAAAGGACATACGAGACACTCGAGAATGGTACAAAAACCATTTTTCAAGGAAGGTTTGAAAGAGAAAATCTGACATGCATAGTGGATGTCTTGGATAGGGTAGAAGGAAATACGTTTGATCTCTACGAAATAAAATCAAGTACATCAGTGAAGATAGAACATGAACATGATCTCGCGTTTCAAATGATCATCCTTGAAAAATGTGGTCTTACGATCCGCAATACCAAAGTAATCCATGTCAATAATAAGTACATACGAAATGGCGAGATTGAGGCAATAGATATAACAAAGATAACCGATGTAACGCAAGCCGTGCGAGAGTTAATAGATGAAACAAAACAAAATATTCAAAAAGCACTAAAAGTCATGCAATCCCACACTCCTCCAAGCATGTCTCCTCGGTTTGTGCGGATTGGACCAATAGATGAATGGTTGAGCATTTATAAATCACTCTTTTCTGACATTGATCCATATAGCATCTATCATTTAGGCACAATAAATGCAAAATTATGTGGAGAATTGGAAGATTTAGGAATCACGCATATAAAAGACATTCCTGGTTCAGTAAAACTTTCTCCAAAACAACAGCGACAGATTGCCGCAACCAAAACAAATAAGCGTTCAATGGAGCAGGATAAAATAAAAGATTTCTTGGGGAAATTACAATATCCGCTCTATTTTTTTGATTATGAAACGCTCTCGAGTGTGATTCCCTCGTTTGATGGCATAAAACCATACCAGCAAGTGCCTTTTCAGTATTCTTTGCATATCATAGAGAGTCCGGACGGCCCTATACAGCATAAAGAATATCTGCATACGGATAATACCCATCCGGGTAAACCCCTTCTTGAACAACTTCGAAAAGATATTGGACAGGAAGGGACGATACTTGTGTGGTATGAACCTTTTGAGAAAGGACGAAATAAAGAACTGGGTGAAATGTTTCCAGAGTATGCGGATTTTATGCAAGATATAAATAATAGAATTATTGATCTGATGGTACCGTTTGATCAAGGGTGGTTTGTCGATAAGGATTTTTATGGGAGCGCGTCAATCAAAAAAGTATTACCGGTGTTGGTGTCGGAGTTGTCATATAAAGAATTGAATATCCAGGAAGGTGGCTCCGCCCAGCGGATATGGATGGAAACAGTACTTGATGGGAAAAATAATGAGAAAAAAGAGCAGATCATGGCTGATTTACTCGCGTATTGCAAACTCGATACCCTTGCCATGGTGCAGTTATTTAAAGTTTTGCAAACGACAGTACTCTCTTAACCTGCCAATCTATTCAAAGCACAAGGTAGAAGTTTTATTGCATATATTCTGATTTTCTGATAGTATGATACTATGAAAAATGTTGTTATCATCAGAGATCGTGGACAATTAACCATTCCCGACGCAATCAGAAAATCTGTCTCTTGGGCTACGCCTTTTTCTGCTGTTTCAATTACGGTTACTAAACCCGAAGAAATAGTCATCAGGCCTCATCAAGTAAAAGTTGATAAAAAAGAAATTTGGGCTTTGGTTAATAAATCTCGATCAAACAAGGGTCGAGGTAAAAGAAGTGCTATAACATCTCTTGATCACGATAGAGCGAACCACTGATCTTTTATGAAATGTGTTGTTGATTCTTCCGTCATTGTAAAATGGCTTAATACTACTGACGAAAAATATGTTGAAGAAGCGAATACCTTGCTGATAGATGCACTGGATAACAATATTATCCTTATGGCCCCAGAGCTTGCAAAATATGAAGTAGGAAATGTACTCCTCAAGGGGAAAAAATTGACGATTCGAGATGTACAAGTAACATTGAAAACAATTCATGCTTTGCCAATTACTTTTATCGCAGAATCAGAGGAATTAGCAAAAGATACCTTTGCGTACGCGTATACACATAATATCACGTACTATGATGCCGCATTTGTAGCTCTGGCAAAACAGTATAACGCGGGACTTATTACGGAAAATATCAAACATCAAGGAAAAACAACAGAAATCAATGTAATTTCATTAAAGGATTATCATTAGTTCCCAAACTTAATTCCATCTCGAATCTGGTGGGGGGGTGAGTTTACCTTTTTTTTCTTCTTTGTGTGGCGCGTTTTGCGGACCTGTAGGCTCCCACGATACTCCCCAGCCTTTTATTCCCGGCATAGCAGTCGTAGCTTTTTGTGTAACCTTAGACATCGTTGATTCACCCGGTACGGCTCCCTCGGATCGCAAGATCATATCGCCTACTGCAAGCAGTAGAGGATCGTATCCATGCAGCGTATATTCATTTCGTATACCTTTAGGTGTAATTTCTACTCCCGTATGATTTATTTGTGCAAATGGTTGTTCTCCTTCTTTTGCCATAGGGATGTATTATAGCACCGTTTACAATAAAATAAACAATTCTGATCTGGGTAAGAAGAAATAAAATACATATAACAATAGTGTTTTCAAGTGCTGATAATGTTGACAGATAATTACATCAGTGAATCGAGGAAGTCTTTTTCTATTGGTCCGAGAGGCTGTATGCCGGAAATATATCTATATGATAATCCTCTTGCATTAGTTCTGATGTTTATGTCGCCTTCTTCTGGATCACCTTTTGTAAATTCCAGACCAGGTGCATTTTGTATGTCAGGACTAAACCCAAGCAGAAATCCTTTTAATGTACTCACTTCTTTTAGTACATTATCAATTTGAGCATCTGTATTGCCATGATTGCGTAACCTATCTCTTTCTTCATACCATATCAGATCTTTTACAGCTCTTACTCCATCAGGATTTCCTACTTGATAGCCGAATCTGGTGAGTAATCCGTGTTCTGTTGATATTAATTTTGCATAGCCTCTTACATCATCAATCATCACGGTCGGTCCCCGTGAAAAACGAAGCTTTACTCTCTCAGCAACTGGTCGTAACATATACGTAGGAAAGAAGGATATATCTCCCGGTTCATAGTGCATCTCTCTATCAATTGGGTTTCTTCCTGGGAGCACTCCATTTTGTATAATATGCGTTATCGCTTCAATACTCGTGCCGTGTATCCCTCCATGACGCTTATCAATGGAAGATACTTCTCCATATGATGTAACTCTATGCAGATGTGTTATTACTTCTTTTGTATGGGAATTTCCTTCTCTCTTTTCTGGCATAGGAGGATTATATCATGAGGTTAATAGTACCTGTCTATAAAAAGAATGAGTATTATCTAAACAATGATTGAATAAAGCGGAGAATAAGCTCGAGGAATGCCATGAATAACGCAAAGATACCCCCTTTACGATTTTGATTACCATTTCCGTTATTGGGATTATTGGGGGCAGAAGTAATATCAGGATTTTGTGGTATCTCGGTGGGATATCCAACCGAGGGCTGTATTATTTCTGTCGGATTTACGTCCGGTGTTTCTGTAACATTCGGGTTTGGGAAGGTTTCAGTTGGCTGTCCGCTGGGGACACAATTCCCTGAACCGCCGCAGTAATAGGTAGGGACAACTGTTGGTGGTTGTATCGTGGATGGCTGAATAGTAACAGGTGCAGTAGTTGCTGGGGGGACATATTTGGAAATCATAGCATCCATCACTGGCCCAAAGTCGCCTGATCTGTCGTGTGAGACACCAGGAAGGACTTCCAAAGACGTTTGAAATCCTGCAGAGGTATAGTGATCGTATCCTCCTTTTACTCCATAGCTTCCGCCACCCGTATATGCTTCATCTTGGTCTCCCGTATTCCATGCCATATGCACATTTGATTTAAATGTGCTTGAGTAGCTTACTTCATTCATTTGCGGAGCGCCGCCGTAGGAAATGGCGACAATCACCCCATCCGTCATCGTTCGTTGTGCGGCTCCTGAGGGTACCCAGAATTCAGTAGAAAATTGCGCGCCTGATGAGTAGCCGCCGACTGCAATTCGTTTTTTATCAATTGGATATCGAGATTGGATATCAGTGACCAATTCTTCGGCCCACTTTACATACCCTTCAGAATCTCCTAAATACCAGCAAGAACCATCACCATCGCTACAATTTTTATTAGGCGAAAGTGGTGTAACAAGAATCATATTGTGTTTCTTTGCGACAGCAATGAGTCCTGTCGAGCCTCCAAGTAAGTAGCTACCTGTTGGATTTTTTAGACCGTATTCTCCTGATCCATCAGTGTAGAGAATCATCCCCACCGTTTTATTCCAATCAAGACCTGCTGCATAAAGATGATACGTTGAAGTATATTTTGAACCGGTGAATGAAAGATTGGTCCTATCTGTTTGGTCACTTGCCACGGGTGCGGCTTTTGATCTGAGCTCTTGCTGCTGCTGCATTGCGAGAACAAAGAGACTCAAACCGAAAAAGAGTGCTAGCAGACCGAGAAGAGGTGATAAT
>CAZLSZ010000032.1:0-3462 GCA_964562445.1 uncultured Gammaproteobacteria bacterium | reverse complement strand
AACGAGGATTTTTTACCTTTTATATTGTTAGCTTTTTTTATTTTATTTGGCATAATTTAAGAGAAACAGATTCAGATACCTCTGTCAAGACCACGCGTTTATAGTGTTACTTCTTCCCCTGTTGTGAGAGGTTTGAAGTCAATACCATACTCTCCGAAATACGTTGCAAGTCGTTGATAAAATCCTTCTCTTGCTGCATCATTCCAATGCCAGTCATGAATGGGGATAACTATTTTGGGATTAACGCTGAGAGCGTACTCTGCTGCCTGCGTAAAACTACACCACGGCCCCTGCACAGGAAGGGCGAGCACAGGTACATCCACCTGAAACTGGAGTGAATCACCCGGATGGGTCAGCTTATTCGCGATAGTAAATTGAGTATTTTCAGGTACTTCCACTCCAAGCACATGTTCATGCGGAACAGTTGTATAAATAATGTCTTTGGTTTGTTCAGAAGATGCTGGAATGCCGCCAAATTTGAGGACGTTCACGGCCGATGTATTGGTTATTATTTGCGCCTTGGGAAACTTCATCAGCAGTTCTTTGATAAAGGGGATGTACATATGATCAGGATGTTCATGGGTAATGAGAATATAATCAAGTTTGTGGAGAGCGTCGACTGTGAGTCCTTTCTCATCGTAGGTGAAATTTCCCGGATCGATAAGGATTGTTCTATCTGCTTCTTTGACTAGGAGACATGAATGAATATGTTTGGAAATAATCATATATCTTTAGTATAGAAGAATGAGGAGAAATGATAAAGAAGGAATTCTTACATGACTCTTGCTTACCTGATGAGTTCTATCATCTATAATATTTGCTATGGATCTTACACAGCTTATCGGAGCAGGTATCCGCAGAAAAGTGGAAAGTATCGTCAGCGAACGATTCAATCTTACTCCCAAAGAGGCAGCGGCAGTGGTAGCGATTGCGCTTCTTCTTCTTCTTCTTCTTGGCGCACTTCGTAAAAATGCTTCTACAAAAAAGGGCGCTGTCGACCTGACAGAAGCGATTAATCAGGATCATACCGGAAGTATTTTTGATGATTTGCTTGGAACGCTTATGAATGAAGCGACACAAGAGGATGGTTCAAAAATAGTCGATCATGTGTTGGGGTCGAGACAGGCTGCCGCATCAAAAGTTCTGAGTAAGTCATCCGGCATCAGCGCAGATCAAGCAGCACAAGTACTGGAACTTCTTTCACCCGTGGTGTTGGGAGCTCTGGGTAAGCAGCTTAACAAGAGTAATGACCCAGCTGCGGTAAGTGACATGCTGAACTCTATCAATACGAAACAGGAAAAAGAAGTGCCACAAAGTACAGGGCTCATCACGCAGATGTTAGATGAAAATAAGAATGGTACTGCGCTTGATGACATTGCTCAGATGGCAATGCAGCTCTTCGTCAAATAAACTGTTAAACTTTTTCTACAATTAATTATGTAAATATCTAAACTACTAAATTTATGCGTGGAGTGCGATAGGAAGAGGGGGATTGCCTTTGGACTCGACAAGCACCATTTCTGTGGCCATATAAAGGATAAGAGATGCCCCCAACGCAAATAACGGCGATACTCCTAGTTTTTCTGCTTCTTCAAGGACAGCCCAAAGATCAAGATTAAATGCTTGTCTTCCTTCCTGATTTGCTTTGTTGGTATCAAATGTCGTATTTTTTCTGAGATTGACGAATGCTATCGCTTCTCCATGATCTCCCTGTACGTCCTCGACTGTCGCTCCTTCATCTTCAATTGTGTGGAGGAGTGCTTCTCCGGTAAGCGTTAGATTGTCGGTAGAATAACGCTCCAGTGCGCCAAACGCGTCTTGTATGATTTCTCCAAATGTTTTGTCAAACTTTCCTATGATATCTTCATTGTCATTATAAATTACATTCAAGCGTTTGATAATTTCGTCTTTTTGTTGTAGCGCTGTCTGAATAATCGTGAGCATTTTGTCTGCAAAACCACAATCGCAGCTACCCAGTTCCGGATGCTTATGTGATCCTCGATGCACTCCTGGTGTATATCCTGCGTCTTGCAGATTATGTACTGCTGTACAGACAAAATCTTTATTAAAAGGTGTGTTTTTTTCTATTGCGGAAAGAAGAATAGGATGAAGAATTGCGCCCAACATCTGTGGTCCTTTTTGTTTGGTATAGTCCGGTCGCCCGTCGACACACCATGTGGGTTCTGTGCCTGTTACTGCTACTTCCATATATTTTTGCGTGGGGTTCATAATGGTTATTATAACAAAATTACTTCCAATGAAAAGATGGTATTTGAATTTATGTCGTGTTTTATTTATAATCGAATCCTTAATTTATGGGAAAAGAAAAAAATACGACTAAAAATTGGGAGACAAATAACAATCAAGTTCGAAAACCTCCGTATGGTCAAATTGATCATATAGACGGAGTAAATACTCGACAGCAGTCGGATAGAAGGAGAAGCATGCGCCGTCCAGATGCTCGTTAGACTAGAGTAGATTTTCTACGGATAAATTATCAGTATATTTTTATTTAAATATTATTTCATTTTGCAATTAAATAGGTGTATAGTATAATGCTTAGGCATATATGAATACTAGTGAACATTTTTATTTACCAAGGAATCCTGATCCAAAGATTGTACGAAAAGCCCGAAACCATGAGGCGATGATGACACCACGGCAACAAAATGCATTGAATCAGGCTGGGATAATCTATAGAACAGAAAAGAGAGATCCTTTCTATAGAGAGGTTGCGGGTTTACTCATCAGATACGCAAACGAAAGACCCTTTAAAAAATAGTTTATATACCTTATGTAATTAATCCAAATACAATAAGATATACATTGATACCTTGCAATTTCTTTTTTAATTGTTTAGTATGGATAAGTAATCGCGTTTTTGTGTTATGGAAGATAAGTCAAGAAAATTTATACTTTGGTTTGATGAAGTAAATAAAGAAGATATCCCTCTCGTCGGCGGTAAAAATGCTAACCTCGGTGAAATGTACCAAAATCTTTCACACGCGACAAGTGATGTTTTTCCGGGTGAAAAAATTCAAGTGCCTTATGGTTTTGCCGTCACAGCATATTCATACAGATATTTCGTAGAAAAGAATGAACTGGATGTAAAGATCCGACAAATTCTTGAAGGTCTTGATACATCAGATATTAGGAGTCTGGAACGTGTGGGTGAAAAGATCCGCAATCTCATCCTTTCAGCAAAATTCCCGGAGGAACTCGATAAAGAAATTAAAGAGGCATATGATGAACTCCAGAAGAAACTCGGGTTGGAAGATGAAGTTGATGTCGCTGTACGTTCATCTGCAACAGCGGAAGATCTCCCAGACGCATCATTTGCCGGTCAACAGGAATCATATCTCAATATCAAAGGGCATTATGCGCTTCTTCAAGCCATAAAAATGGCGTTCTCCTCACTCTTTACAAATCGCGCAATTTCATACCGCGTTGACCAGAATTTTG
>CAZLSZ010000031.1:4285-13577 GCA_964562445.1 uncultured Gammaproteobacteria bacterium | reverse complement strand
GCTCCTCGCAATGACAGTTTTATAGTATAATAGCAGGCATGGGGACACTCTATCTTATACCGACACCCATCGGCAATCTTGCCGATATTACACTTCGTGCTTTGCAGACATTGTATGCTGTAGATGTGCTGGCATGTGAAGATACAAGGCGCACAGGGCTGCTTTTGGAAAAATTAATCGAAAAATTTGCCGGTAATCCTGAAGAGAAGAAAAAACCGCGATTACTTTCATATTATGATGAAAATGAAGCAGTCCGCATTCCCGAGATTATCAGTTTGCTTGAAGCAGGACAGGATGTGGGTGTCGTGTCTGATGCCGGTACGCCTGCGATTTCAGATCCCGGATTTAAACTCATCCGTACTTGTTTAGAGCAAAAAATAAAAGTGGTGAGTCTGCCGGGAGCTTCTTCCGTGACGACTGCATTGGTTGCGTCAGGCCTGCCGACGGATAAATTTATGTTTGCGGGGTATCCTCCGCACAAACCTGGGCATCGGATACAGTTTTTTGAGAATATTAAAAAGTCAGTTGGGGCGCTTCAAACAACAGTTATCCTGTTTGAAGCGCCCCATAAACTCGTAAAAACGTTGACTGATATGCAATCCGTGTTTGGTGATATTGAGGTCATTTTTGCTCGGGAACTGACAAAAGTGTACGAAGAGGTGAAAGCAAAAAAGATTTCAGAGCAATTAGGATTATTGAAGAAGACGCCCGCAAAAGGGGAGTTTGTCCTGCTGTTTCATTTATAAGTAGGGAGTCATTCTGGCTCATTCGACAAACTCAGAGTCTGAGTATATCGAAGACTTGTCCAGAATCTGATTGTGGAGCCTGCCTGCCGGCAGGCAGGTTGGTTCCGAGCTAGTGAAGTTTCGCTGTCATTCTGGGGACGAGCAGAGCGAGGACTCCAGAATCTATAATGACGATTCTGGACAAGCCAGAATGACGAGAATGTTTTTAGTTCTTAAGCATAAGTTATTTGAGATTGCTTTTCCGCCGGCTGGCGGATCCTCGCAATGACAGTCAGTAATATAGAGTCTTAGGCTTTGTTTTCGGTGTTGCCGCGGATTTCTTTGTTGAGTATCTTTCCAGTTTCATCAATCTGATAGACATACATACTCCCTGTCGCCATCTCAAGCGTCGGAATATCTTCATCAGAGATATTGTCGAGATACTTTATCAGCGCCCGGAGACTATTGCCGTGTGCGGCAATAATAATATTTTTTCCCTCTTTGAGTTTCGGAAGAATTTCAGCTTCATAATACGGGATAACCCGCTCATAAACCATTTTTAAAGACTCCCCATTGGGAGGCGGATAATCCCAGCTTCTGCGGATTCGCTGAAATTCTTCCTCACCCATTTGCTCTTTAATTTCCCATTTGTTCTTCCCCGTATAATCACCATAGGATCGTTCATTGAGGTCTTTTGTATGCGTAGGAATGAGTTGTGTTCCCAAAACTTCCTGAATACCATCAAGCGTTTGCTGCGCCCGTTTGAGATCTGAAGTGTATGCTATATCAAAGTTGATATCTTTGAGGAGTTCGCCAGCTTTATGGGCTTCTTCACGGCCGTTTTCTGAGAGATTGACGTCTGTCCAGCCTGTCCACAGACCTTTCGCGTTCCATTCTGATTCACCGTGTCTTACGAGTACGAGATGTGCCATAGAGAAGATTGTAGAGAATTTTTGAAGAAATGTAAACAGGGGAGACTAATATTGTCATGCTGAACTCATTCGGCAAGCTCTTTTTGTCATTCCCGCGGAAGCGGGAATCTCTAAATAACTAATAACAGAAAACTAAAAACAAAAAAATAGTTATAAGTTCTACGTTTTTAGTTATTAGAGAGATCCCCGATCAGGTCGGGGATGACCCGTATATACGTTATTTGAGATCGCCACTCCGCCAGCTGGCGGATCGCGATGACAACAATGTTATTGCCACTCCTTTGCCGGCTCGCAATGACAATAAGAGCGTATTATAATATCCCGCCTTTGTAAATTTCGCCTTTTCCTCCATGAAGTGTAATAATCTGGCCGTTTTTCAGCGCTTTGGTAGCAAATTTTACATCATACAATACCGGAATCCCCAATTTTCTCAGCATAGTTGTCGTTTGTGAGTGTTTTTCTCCTTTTTCAGCGATAATGCCCTTAATTCGGGTAAGAAAAGGGAGATACTCAGGAAGTACTTGGGTAACGACCACAATATCATTGTTTTTGATGGTTTTGAGATCAGCCATTTTTTTGATGATTTTGACATTTCCCGTGCGGACAAGTCGTGTGATAGCATGACCTCTAGCAATTGCATGTTTTTTAATTTTTTCTTTTTTCCCTTTGGGGAGATGAGTATAGGGCTTGGTAGTAAGAAGGAGTAATTTTCCGTCTTCAGTACCCCATTCTATTTCCTGCGGAAAATATGTATGCTGTTCCAACTTTTTTCCTAATTTTGCGATTGCCCAAATTTCCCCCAATGTAAGCGCCCGCGTCCCTACTCGATGATTCTGGAAGTGACGTTCTAAAATACTCATATTTTGTTTGGAAAGAAGATAACTATCAGTGCCTGTTTCGGTCTTGTGTGTGATAAGAAGTTTATTTTTTGCGTGATCTATCGGATCAATTGTGATAATTTTGCCACGTTTTGATAATTCCGGTATGCGCTGGAGAATAATAGTTGTTCCGGTTTTGATTTGATTAAACTGTTCTTCGTTTCTTTTATGCAGCAAATACGCGCTAAAATGCGCTGCCCATACATCTTTAATACGCAGCAGTACTTCATCAATGGTTTCTGCTTCCTGCCGTGTATGCAGGGGAAAATCTTTTGTATGAGAATACGCGCGCATTATAACCCGCTTTGCATTGAGTTTTTTATAGCTTTTTACAAGTTCTTTATAAAATGTCTCTGAAATAGGAGCCTCGAGGATCATTTTATTGATATGATTGGCGATTTGGATAACAGTTTCGGGATAATTATAATGCAGTGTGGAGAGAAGTTTTGTAATTTTTTTATCCAGTTTGTTATCGACAAGAAACTGCATATATGCGGCAGTCGGGATGATAAACCCATCCGGGATAGGAAATTTCTCATGGACCAACGCGCCTATCTTTTCACCTTCCCTCCCAATGTTTTCCCGATCAAGTAAGTCTATGTCAGTAAAATTGATGAGCATAGGGGCAGATTTCATAGATATAGGTGTATTATAGAGTGAATATAGGTTGATTGACAACCTACAGGTTAACAAGTAATATAGGGGCATATGCCATTAACAGCGGATGATCAAGCTAAATATAGAGCCCTCTATTTTTCTACGGCAAAACCATATATAGAGGAGCTGCATTCCGCCATTAAAGAATTTGTCAGCGGCAAGATTGACACAGAAAAAATAGAAACTGCTCACAGAAGCGCGCATTCTCTTACCAGTCAAAGCAAAATGATGGGATTTGAGAAAATAGCTTCATTAACATCCCTTCTTGAACATATTTTTCGGGCAAAGATAGATAACGAATTGGAATTACATGATGAATTGCTGAGAGCGATGCAATCTGCTATTGAAAAAGTCGTAGATGGCGTCAGAAGGCTTGAAGCAGGTGAAGAAGAAATTGATGTAGAAGCAGAACGCGTTGCATTAAGTACAATCAGTACTATTGAAGTATAAGTATGAAAATTTTACTTGTTGAAGATGATAATTTTTTCCGTGAATTTTATTCGGCGAAATTGCGGGAGAAAGGGATGGAAGTTGAAACCGCTTCCGATGGCGAAATGGGAATAACAAAAATTCCGGCTTTTCAGCCTGATTTGGTACTCTTGGATATCATTATGCCCAAAAAAGACGGATTTGAAGTTTTGGCTGAAATGGGGAGACAGGGATGGATTAATCAGATTCCCGTTTTGGTTTTTTCTACTCTCGGCCAGGAAAAAGATGTAGAGAAAGCCAGACAGCTCGGCGCAAAGGGATATGTAAATAAAAGTTTTTTTGACTTTGACAAATTGTATGCAAGAATCATAGAATTGAGTAAGAGGTAAAAATTGCCGAGTGTACAATGGCAAATACTTCATTTACTGTCTATGCTCATTACAGATGATCAATTAAAAGCTTTATTAATAAACGTAAAAGTTGCTGACCAAAAAAAACTCCTTGAAGTTGCAGCGTACGCAAAAAATGCCGATATTACTCTCGCTGATGCATTAATAGAAAAAGACATCGTGACTGATGAAAATCTCGGCGTTTTGATCGCGGATGCCGTTAAAATTCCATTTGTCGTTCTTGCAAAGATTTCTGTACCTGAAGAAGCGTTTCGTGTCATCCCTGAGCGTTTAGCTCGAAAATATAAGGCAATTCCTTTTGCCCGTGATAAGCAGGGAATAAAAGTCGCGATGGCGGATCCTACAAATACACTTATCCAGGAAATGATTGCGAAAAAAACGGGGCAAAAAGTATACGCATATTTGGCAACAGAGCGTGATATTTATAATAAGTTATGGCTATATCGACGGGATCTGCAGAATACATTTGATTCATTGGTTTCAGAGCAGGTACGAAGCGCAGGGAAATCTACATCAATGGATGTACCAATCGCGAAAATCGTGGATTTAATCATACAGTACGGGTATCAGGATCGATCATCAGATATTCATATCGAGCCGGAAGAAAAAGATACGTTAGTTCGCTTCCGTGTGGATGGCATCTTGCATGACGTACTCCTGCTGCCCAAAAAACTCCATGAACAGATTGCCACAAGAATTAAAGTGCTTTCAGCAATGAGGACGGATGAGCATATGTCGCCGAAAGATGGCAAGATGAGGATTTCGCTTGATGAGGAAGAACTTGATATTCGTGTTTCGATTCTACCCGTTATTTATGGTGAAAAAATTGTTATGCGTCTTCTGGCGTCTCGCTTCCGTCAGTTTTCTCTTACTGATTTGGGGATGACCGCAAGTGATCTGGAAAAAGTTACACGAGCTTTCAAAAAATCCTTCGGCATGATTTTGTCCACCGGCCCGACAGGTTCAGGAAAGTCCACATCCATTTATTCTATTATGAAAATTATCAATACTCGTGAGAAAAATATTACGACGATCGAAGACCCGGTTGAGTATAGACTAAAAGGAATTAATCAAATTCAGACCAATGCCAAGGCGGATCTTACCTTTGCGAGCGGTTTGCGTTCGATTCTCCGTCAGGATCCGAATGTGATTCTTGTGGGAGAAATCCGTGATTCAGAGACTGCGGGGATTGCGGTAAATGCGGCGCTTACGGGGCATTTGGTGCTTTCGACCCTCCATACCAATGATGCCTCAGGAGCATTGCCTCGACTTACAGATATGAATGTAGAACCGTTTCTTGTCGCCTCCACTGTAAATGTCATCATCGCCCAGCGTCTCATTCGAAAGATCTGCGAGATGTGTAAGGGATCATTGGACGTTTCTTATGCTGAGTTGGCGCAGAATTTGCCTGAAGATGTGATCAAGAAACATTTCGGTACCAAAAAAGATATCCGTATTTATAAGGGAAAAGGATGCGAAGTTTGCCATTATACAGGTTATTCCGGCCGACTCGGTATTTTTGAAGTACTCGAGGTGACAAATAATATTAAGAAATTAATTACGCAAAACAATGACGCCAACGCGCTTCTGGAGCAAGCGGTTCAAGATGGTATGAATACAATGCTTGATGATGGACTGATGAAGGTGATAAAAGGAGAAACGACAATTGAAGAAGTTTTGAGAGTAACCAAGATTGAGGCATTATAATATGGCTGCAAAAGCGTTCACAAACACAATTTCCGCTGATAATAAATTAACCCTTATCAGTAATTTCCATACGATGCTTGCCTCGGGTATCCCGATAATGGAGACAGTTGATTCCCTCCTTGAGGATTCAAAAGGAGGACAAAAGAAACTGCTCGAACAAATGCGACTTGATTTGGGGCAGGGACAGCATATGTACGCGACATTTGAAAAATTTCCCCGCATTTTTGATAAGGTTACTGTCAATATTATTAAAGCCGCTGAAGAGTCCGGTACACTTGATACTGCACTTGAGGATTTAATTCATACAATAAAAAAGGATATCGAGTTTAATGACAAGATCAAGTCCGCGCTTATGTATCCAGTATTTATTGGGATCGTATTCGTTGTTGTGCTTGTTGTGATCCTTGTTGTCGTTATCCCGCGTATCGCGACTGTTTTTACGAGTTTAAACGTAGATTTGCCTGCTGTTACAAAAGTAATGATTAATATGTCAGACGCGCTTATAAAATACCCTCTACCGATTTTCCTCGCATTTGCGGTAATTATCGGAGTATTTGTTTTCATCTATAAACAAAACAAAGGATTATTTGTCCAGTTTTTTACATCACTTCCGGTAATTTCGAAATTAGCTCAGCAAATTGATATTACCCGATTCACGAGATCACTCTATTTATTGTTAAGCGCAGGGATTCCTATTACCGTCGCGTTGGAGCTGACGCAAGACGTGGTTATGAAAAAAAATATTCAGCTTGCCATAAAACACGCGAAGAGTGCAGTTTTTGCAGGTAAGCAACTATCGCAAGGATTAAAAGAAAGCAAAAAAGTAATTCCTCCCGTCACGATAAAAATTATTGAGGCGGGTGAGCGGAGTGGCAACCTCGATAAAGCGATGCTTGACGTGTCAGACTATATGGATTATCAAGTTTCAAAATCTCTCAAAGCAGTAACTGCTATGATTGAACCTATTATGCTTGTTGTCGTTGCTGTTATGGTCGGCGGCATGATGGTTTCCATTATAGGGCCTATTTATCAGATGATAGGTTCAGTCTCTCCGAACTAATATGAAAGGATATACGCTTATTGAGCTCATTGTTGTAGTTGGAATTGTAGCTCTTCTTACCAGTATTGGTATCGTAAATGTTGTCCGGTTTCAACAGCAGACAAATGTGACGGCTGTTACGGATGCGTTTGTGAACGCGGTGAAAGAACAGCAGACCAAAGCAATGTCAGGTGATGCTGAAGGAAGAGGTGCAAATTCACCATATGGTGTCAATATTGCGCTTGACAAGTATATCCAGTTTCATGATACATTTACGTCAGGAGAGTCGTCCAATAGAGTGATAACGCTTCCGTCAATCACCGAAATTACAACAACTTTTCCAAACTCTCAAATTGTTTTTGAGGGAGGAAGTGGTGAAATCGTCGGTTATTCCGGCGCGACATCGAATGTTACCATTCGAAATATACAGACAAATGACCAGCGCGTAATTCACTTTAATCGGTATGGTGCCGTTATCTCGGTAAATTAGGCGCTCATTCTACTACCATGAAAAAAAAATGTAACGGGCAGTTATTAGTTGAATTGATGTTGGCTATAGGTCTGCTTGGCCTATTGCTTCCTGTATTACTGTACGGTCTGATGGCCTCTCGAAATGGCAAGCCGCAACAAGAAAAACGAGTGCAGGCAATTACATTAATGAAAGAGACGGAAGTTGCCGTAAAAAGTATCAGGGATGTTGATTGGGCGACGTTTTCCAGTGTTACACCAAACGAGCCATATTATCCTGTTGTTTCCGATAATAAATGGACATTGCAATCGGGTATCGCGACCAATGCTGCTGGGTTGACAAAATATGTACTAGTGAACGATGTCTATCGTTCCGATACAGGCGCGCTTGCCACCAATGCTCCCGGTAACTTCCTTGATCCTTCCACAAAAAGAGTGGATATAACTGTCTCATGGGAAAAGCCGATTCCCTCGTCATCAACAGCAACAGTGTATCTCACAAGAACGGTGAATATGAGTAAAGCACATGAAACAAAAGCTGATTTTGAGTCGGGAAAATTTTCGGATACACAATTGACAACAGGGACCGGTGATGACGGTTCAGTACGTCTTGCAAATAACAACCGTGCAAAGTGGTGTTCACCAGGTTTTTCGAGTGCGACGATTGATTTGCCTGATGGGCCGCCCGTGGCCGTTGCAGCAACTGCGAGTGCTGTTTCAATGAATATTCCCAATGATGTGTTTGTCGCGACAGCGCCGAGTTCATCAAGTGCTATTAAGATGGTGTACGCAAATGTATCAGCCAATGTCGCCACGCCTGCAGCGTGGACAAAAGGGACATTTACCCTTGATGAAAGTAAATATTCATCAGGTACCTATCCAACAAATTTAGGTGGGTTAACAAATGCGTTTAAGACAAATGACGTGAAGTATTATCGAGCGCCGAGCGGGAACTTGTATGGTTTACTAGCTACTGATGATCCGAATCGCGAAGTGATAGTGGTACAGATAAAAAATAATAATGGTACCGCAGATGCCTATCAGGATTCCACCAACAAGATTTATAAATACTGGACATATTTTAATACACGTATTCACTCGACGACTTCCACCAATGATTATTCTCCCTATAATTACGGAGGGATTTCCTTAGAGATATTGGATACGAGGGGATATGTTGTATCGAGCGGATATTTATATGTATTTGATTTAGCCAATATAGATACTGCGGATACGACCACAAGTTTACCGATGATAGGTTGCAGAATTGAGTTAGACGGATATGACTGTAAGCCTAATGACATGGATAGAAAGTATTCGAGAGGGCAGACGGGAGGTACATGGAGTGATACTGCGACACCAGCTCACGCTGATTGTTCTGATGGAGGAAATATTGAATTATATGCAAATAATGATATTACCGCTGTTAAAGTAGGATCAAATAATTATGTGTATGTCGCTGTCGGAGCTGGAACAAATCCTGAATTTGCTATTGTGAATACTACTGCTGTACCTTCTTCTTCGACCTCTCCAGCCTATAACAATAGTTATTGCGGTAGAATATCCGGCGGAGCAAGCGGATGGAAGAGGATAAGTACACTTGATTTTAATAGTGCTTCAAGTACTGAAGAAGCTGCAAATTCTGTGTACGCAAAATCTGATGGATCAAGAGCATATATATCATCAAATGGGGGGATTGATGGGAATGGAGATGGTAAGGCCGACAGTAAGCAGTTTTATGTTATTAACACTTCTAATAAAAGTACTCCTACATTTCTTTCTACGGGAAGCTATTCTACTGCGACGAGTGGTTTTTATGACGGCGCTGCGCCCGCACCTGCTTCTGATAAAGAATTATTCCCCCGTCGTTCGTTGACGGTGCTTAATGGTGATCGGGCAGTGCTTGTCGGAAAAGATGGTTTTATCAATAGCAATGACGCGGAAGAATATCAGGTGCTTGAGCTTGATAATCCGAGTGAGACGACACCCCGGTATTGTGGTGGTCTTTCCTTTGATCAAGGTTTTAATGATCTGACCTCTGTGTCAG
>CAZLSZ010000031.1:0-4185 GCA_964562445.1 uncultured Gammaproteobacteria bacterium | reverse complement strand
TATTGTGGTGGTCTTTCCTTTGATCAAGGTTTTAATGATCTGACCTCTGTGTCAGAGCTTGATAATGATAATTATGTTTATATGGTTGCTAACACAGCCGCAAATGAGCTTAAGATCATTGAAGGAGGTCCTGATAACGCGATATACGTTGAGAAAGGAACATATATTTCACCTGTCTTTGATACTGCGTCTATTGATATGAGTACTCTCACACGAGCATTTAACCGGTTTGTCGCTGACGTTGTAAAGCCTATAAGCACATCTATCTCATTCCAAACTGCTGTCTCTCAAGCAGTTGGAGGAGTGTGTCCGACGGGCGAATCATCGTATATTTTTCTTGGTCCAAGTCGTACATCTGCTGAAACAGATGTTTTTACCACTTCTTTCACGGGTGCTACGACAATTGATGGTATTATCCCCTTATTGACGAGCGGAAATTATACAAATCCTGGAAGATGTTTTCGATATAAAATATATCTTAGTACGACCGATCAGTTGTATACTCCAGCAATGAATAAAATCATGTGGAACTACTCACGGTAACCTTGACAAGCTGATTTAATTTTATCATAATCTATTTATATTAGATATGAATAGATTATTTGCTGTATGTTTGGTCGGTAGCTTATTTTTTATTTTTTCAGGTGTCAGTTATGCCCAAGAGCCAAACTATTCATGGAATTTTGTTGCTTATTTGTCTGAAGGAGATATGCTGCCTGCTTCTCCTGCAATGATAGATGTCTCTGATACAGAGGTTATGCTTGTCGGTATAGGAGCAGATGCGTATTTTTATAATACTACTACACATATGTGGAGGAAAGAACGGCGATTTCATACATATACTGCCTACGCAAACCCTACAATCGTGAAGCTATCGGATGGTAAAATACTTGTTACGGGAATGATGGGCTATCGCGATAATATGTCAGTTCCCGCGCAAATCTATAATCCTGATACAAATAGTTGGACGGAGACAGCGCAGCTTGATATCCCTTTTCGCATTAATCACACAACCACACTTCTTAATGATGGGAAAGTCCTTCTCGTAGGTGGTTATGGGGGGATCCCGCAAGGACGGTATCATTTAGGTGAGGTAGATATGTATGATCCGTCTAGCAATATATGGAGCTCGAGTAATCGATTGCATCAGCCGCGTAGTCTTCATACTGCCACAAAATTACCCGATGGAAATGTGCTTATCGCGGGAGGACATGGAAATACTTTTTTAGATAATGAGATTGATTTTACCAGAGCATATGCTCTCAAGAGTGTTGAAAAATATTCGTTTTCTTCAGGACAATGGGAAATAATGAGTGATATGCTTCAGCCCCGTAGCGCGCATACAGCGACTTTGTTGCCAAATGGGAAAATACTTATAATCGGAGGTCTTTTGCTTGACACCCCTACTGTCACAAAGAATGTGATCGCAACCAATTCAGCTGAATTATATGATCCAGATACCGATACGTGGGAATATACAGGCAGTATGCAAGAAAAACGGGCATATCATACAGCTACAGTGCTGCCCAGCGGAAAAGTCCTTATTACGGGTGGCGTAAATGGTGAACCTTCATCTCTGGAAAGTATTCATTCATTATCAACGGCAGAATTGTATGATCCTATCTCAGGCAGATGGTCTCAAATTGGTGATATGCATGCTGCCCGAGGGCAGCATGCAGCTGTATTGCTTTCGGATGGAAACGTAATAGTAGCAGGAGGCATAAATAATAGCACTCCTGACCCATATGTTTATAGGGTAGTAAATACTGCGGAGATATTGAAAATACGGGAGGAAGAAATGGTGAGGGATTCTGTTGCGCCATTTTTGCGTTTGCCATTTGATTATGAAAGTAGGGGAAAAAGTTTTGAACAGGTAGCATATAATCCATCATCGTGGTTTGATCACGCGTATCCTTTGCAAAATATTGCCTGTTGTACCAAGAATGTAACGAAATACAATTCGAGTGGGATGGACGCGCGTGATTATTATCGTTCACACAATGGGTATGATTATGCATTGCAAAATGGTGTGACATTGGGAACTCCTGTTCTTGCCGCCGCCGCAGGCAAGGCAGCATTTATCCCTGCTGCCAAAAGTGGCGGCGGCGGCAACGTCATAAAAATTGATCATGGAAATGGCTATCAAACATGGTATGAGCATTTAGATAATGCGGGATTGATTGTCTCCAGAGAAGGAGAAACTGTGACCGTTTCTTCGGGACAGCAAATCGGAAAGGTAGGGATGACCGGTAATACGACAGGTCCGCATATACACTTTTCTGTCTTTACGGATGAAAATAAAAATAATAGTTTTGCTGATGATTATCCTTTCGGTTTGGTGGATGCTCTCGGATGGGAAGGGAGAAACGGAAATGGAGACATGAGAGAAGATCCTTGGACTTTATACAGTAAAAACGGACGTCATGGTGCAAAAAGCAGCTCTTTGTTTCTTGATAAGCCTTCCTCGAAGAAGATGATTATCCCTACTTCGGGGATATCCACACAAATCCATAAAGATATAACTGTTTCAATTCCTGAGAGCGTGTATCCGACATTTTTTTCACTTGACGCGCAGGTAAGTGCGTTTGAATCTGATGATACATTGAAAAGCGCGATGCCTTCGTTTTTTCTTTATGCAAAAGATAATGTAGGAAATACAATAAAAAATTTCTTTGCTCCCATAACTATTTTGTACAAATATGCGGAAGCTGATTTGTCCAATATTGTAGAAGATTCACTGAAGATGTATTTTTTTGATGAAGAAAAGAAAAAATGGGAGGCGCTTCCTTCATCTGTAGATAAAGCAAATAAACAAGTAACAGCACAAACGACACATTTTACGCATTTCGCTTTAATGGGGGAAATAAAAGACATCCTGCCTCCGACAACATCATATACTTTGGATGGACAAAAGGGAGAAGAGAATTGGTACCGTTCTGATATCTCAATTATGTTGGAATCAGATGACAAAAACGGTTCCGGAGTAGCTTATACTTTTTATTCCATCAATAATAGTGAGGCGCAACAATATAAAGACCCCATTATTTTGAGTGAGGAGGGAGATTATATGATTTCATATTTTTCTACAGATATGTCTGACAATCGGGAAGTACCCAAAAATTTGACGCTGCATATCGATAAAACGATGCCTGAGGCAGTAATGCGATATGATGTGAAGGGAAGAAAATATAACGTGTCTCCATTACTCTCAAAGGATAAGATAACTGTCACGGATGATAAAAGTGACAGAATATATCTCATATCAGATCAAGCAGGAAATACGCTAGAAATAAAAGGGTCCTTTTCCGAAAAAGATAATAGATCACAGTTTGCTGCAAAAAGTCTCCAATACAGTGACAACCCTCTTATTCCTCTAGTACAAAATGCATTTATCACATTTGCGAAGGAGGATAAAACGAATAGTATATCTCAAATAAACCAGCGTTTTAATGTACGACATGAGGAGAAAGTAGTGGTTGATTATTTATCAATAATAGACAATACACGGATTATTCGTAAAGAAACAGATACAAAAAAAGTGAGGGAAGAAAAAGCAGGGCAACACTTGTTGCGTCTATATACGGAAAAAGGCGCGTTACGATACTCATTTTAAGCTCTTTTGAAAACATGGGAAAATTGTTATGCATTTTTTGTTTTTAGGTACCTGAGAGATCCCCATTTTCATGGGGATGACAAGAATGTATTGAATGATATGTAACCTATTTTGATTACTTCCCTGCTTTTTATCTACTTGAAACTCTTTGCATAAATCGGTACGCTCAATATAACATGAAAAAATCGAAAGGATTTACGCTTATTGAATTGGTGCTCTACATGGGGATATTATCAATTCTTTTGACAGTGCTTACTGCATTGTTCTCTACAATTATTAATACGCAGTTGGAGTCAAAAGCCACATCAGGTGTAGATCAGACAGGGAGATATCTGCTCGCAAAACTATTTTATGACACGAAATCCATGTCTGATATCATTTTGCCTGCTTTTCCCGGAGAGCAATCGGGCACTTTGCAAATAAGGAGAAATTCTATAAACTATACATATAGCCTGGATAGTAATAATAATCTGCGGATAAAAAATGAAAGTTCAGGAGAAGAAAATATTCTCAATAGCTTTGATACGCAGGTAACAGGATTAACATTTTTGCGTGTGGGCGCAGGAGGAAAT
>CAZLSZ010000030.1:0-14885 GCA_964562445.1 uncultured Gammaproteobacteria bacterium | reverse complement strand
ATCCTCAAAAATATCAAGAGAAATCTAGATATCTGGAACGCAGCCGAAAGCGGCAAGCCTCTGCTCCCGATTCTCAAAAATACACAAGTACTTATCATCAATTACGAAAATGATCCATGGTCGGGCAACATAACCCAAAAAGATATTGAAGGATTTTGGGGATATAAGCTGCTTACACTTGATGGCGCACACGATGATCTTTGGTATTATCCTTCGTATTATGTCCAATTATTAAAACCCGAAGAAAAAAAAGGATTTTTTCAGTCACTTAGAGCAAATTCAGTCATAAAAACGGTCTCCCGATGGTTTAAAAATTTGTGGTGAAGAACTGCCATCTGATACAATAATTTTGGATAGACATAGGTCCAAACATGCATACATTTTATACTTTTTCGCTCTTACTGGCGACAGTCAGCAATAGTGTTTTGATTCTTATTTTATTCAAGCGGGCGATTAACTCTCAAATACTCAGCTCGTATATCATATTGGTACTTCTTATTAATGCATGGGCAATCCCTCAACTTATTTTGAATAATATCCCAGCGGCTACATTGTATTTTATGGAAATTGACAAAATTTCAGCGATCGGATATATTTTTATACCGCTTGCGCTTATAAAGTTTGCTATCGCGTATACCAATAAAACTATTTATTCAAAGCGATTGGTCTTTATATTTTTCATATACATACCTACGATTATTTTTTTGTACTTAGCTTGGAATACGAATCTTATAGAATCACGAAAGCTGCATGAGATACGAGTATTCCCTTGGGGATATGCTATTCCTACCGGTCCCTTATTTCCGGTACTCCTTATCTGGTTCCAAGGTGTATCGTTATACTCCGTATATATACTCGCGCAAATGTACCGAAAAACGAATGATATCATCAGGAAAAAACAATCTTATTTACTGATTATAGCGTTTCTTATCCCGCTGCTATTCGGCGCGATTACCAACGGTATTTTGCCCGCATTGCATATGCATACTATGCCTGTCGCAATTCCTCTCACAAGTATCACCGCAATTCTTATCGCATATGCAATTTATAAATATGGTTTGTTTGAAGTAACATCTGTTGAGATATTATCCAGTATCGGAAATGGTGTGGTAACCATCAATAAACAAAAAGAAATAATTCATATCAATACAAACGCCCTCGCGATGCTTAAACTTGAACACAAAAATCTCATTGACAAACCAATGACTGCATTTTTTGCTATACGCTCAGATCCTCAGAATATTGCAACATCCGAACGATTCCCTATACCATATGTCCTTCGTACTGGAGAAAAGATAAAATCTCATGATTTTATCATCAGGACAAAACAAAAAAAGACGTTCCCCATCGAATGCACGATAACACCTATTATCCAAGATAAAAAAGTCGTGGGAGCAACAATTATTTTTCGCGACAATACAAAAGAAAAAGTAATTGAACAAAGTAAAAATGAATTTATCAGTATCGCAAGTCATGAACTCAAAACCCCTCTCACATCCGTCATCGCATTTAGCCAGATACTTGAATCCCGTATGGAAAAAAGAAAAGATAAACTGGACATCTATTTCATCCATTCTATCAATGAACAATTACACAAAATTAAATCCTTAATTGAGGACCTTCTCAACATCAGTCGGATGGAGAGTGGTATGTTTGTAATCAACAAAGTCATCTCTCCTATCGATTCATTAGTGGATAAAACAATAAAAGATATGCAATATACGATCGATTCTCATACATTAGTAAAAATCGGAAACTCAACAAAACACGTATCCGTCGATACCGATCGTATACATCAGGTGTTGGTAAATCTTATTTCTAACGCAGTAAAATATTCACCAAATGCAAAAAAAATTAATATACGAATAAAAGAAATGGGGAAAGAGATTATTATTAGTGTACAAGATTTTGGTATCGGTATCCCCAAAAAAGATCAAACAAAAATATTTAAACGATTTTATCGCACAAGTAAATCCCAACACAGTAACATTTCAGGATTCGGATTGGGACTTTATATTTGCGCGGAAATAATAAAAAATCATAATGGAAAAATTTGGGTGGAATCCACACCAGGAAAAAGCTCGACATTCTCATTCTCATTACCAATCAGTAAATAAAAAAACTATCTTCGCAGTTTCATTTCTCTGATCTCTGCATTATATAGATGAGGAACAGAACGGTGCTGTCCGGGAAGTATATTTTCAAAACCTGTTTGCAAGATTTGCAAGGTATCACCATGTGACACAAGCAAAATATTCTTACCTTTATATTTTTTTTCTACATCACTTATCAACTTGGTCGTCCGTTCCAATACTTCCGCAGCGCTTTCCACGTCTTTCACTTTATGCTGTCCGTCTTTTATATCATCTTTCCAAGTAATAACAGTATTATAATCATTGGTCCGATCTAATTCTCCGAAATATCTCTCACGCAAATGTGGTGTGAGAATTACGTCCTTTGCATCCAAAATTTTTTGTATTATTTCAGCTGTCTCTCTTGCTCTGGTAAAATCCGAAGAGATAATACATGTCATTGCATCAAGCTTGTGCACTTCTTGCGCTTCTTTTCCGGCTGATGTTACCTGTTTCCTTCCTTCTTGTGACAACCCATATCCGCTTGTTCCCTCTTGAACATTTGATATTAATATACCAATCTCGTTTGCAGTACTGATACCATGACGCATAATAAAATAACGATTATTTAAGGATTTTTTTGTCTGCAGGTGATTCATAAATTTTTTTCTGTCACTGCGATCCTGCAAAGCAGGAGACCTGCAGGAGCAGTCTCAATAAATATCGAATTTCTCCAATAATTTCTTATTACCTTCTATCTGATAATGTAATAGCTCCGCGTACAATCCTTTTTCTTTGGATAATGCTTTTGGTGTACCGCTTTCAACAATCTTTCCCTCATCAATGACCAATACTTTTTTGACGTTTTGAATTGTCGAAAATCTATGCGCGATAATAATAACAAGCTTATTCTTCATCAAATTCTCCAAACCATCCTGTACTTCTTTTTCTGATTTAGCATCCAGTGAAGAAGTTGCTTCGTCCAAAATTAAAATAGGGGCGTTTTTGAGAATTGCCCGCGCGATCTGAATCCGCTGCTTTTGTCCTCCTGATAATCTGACTCCCCGCTCACCAACTTCACTATCAATTCCCTTTGGTAATTTCTTCACAAAACTATACGCATTGGCTAATTTCAATGCTTTTATTACTTCTTCTTCTGTGGCATGAGGTTTTCCATAAGCGACATTTTCTCTAATAGAGGTGGAAAATAGCTCGTTTTCTTGGAATACGAGGGAAATATTATTACGGACAAATGCATGATCCAGTTTCGAATATGGCATCTCATTCAAATAAATTTCACCATTGGTCGGTTCATAAAATTTAAGAATCAAATTAATGACTGTCGACTTCCCTGCACCGCTGTTACCCACAAGCGCGATTGATTCATTTTTATTAATAGTAAACGAAACATTATGGATAACTTTTTCGGATTTTTCGTAACTGAAATGCACATTTTCAAAGGTAATCGTAGGATTTTTGACACTATCTTCTTTGGAACGACGTAAATAATATTCTGTCGAAGGTAAACCGAGCACTTCAAGATATTCTTTGGATCCAGCTTCGGCCATCTGTACACGCGTTAGGATAAATGACATAGCAAAAAGCGGTACTCTCGCTTGATTCATCAGTTGTAAAATTAATACCATTTCTCCAATAGTCAATTTACCGGTAAAAGTTTCATAAAATACGATAATATTTACGATAAATAAAATAATGTTTAAAGATAAACCCCGATAAAAATCAAACCAATGGAATGTACTACTTTGACGAGCATATATCTTATTGCTATCTCCCAATCCTTTTGAAACAATATCATACTCACTTTTTTCATTGGTAAAGCCTTTCACCAATCGTATATTGGCGATCACTTCCTGTATGCGTCCGCGAATTCTGTCTTCTATGGCATTTTTCTTTACTTCTTCTTTCCTCCATTTTACGGTGGAATAATAGGAGATTGTCAAATAAATTGGAAATAAAATAAGAGTGAAAAACGCGATAGGAATATTATAGAAGGCAAGTATGCCAATGATAAAAATGCTTTGCACAATTGTGGGAAGAATAAAATTGGTTGCAGTATTAAAAAAATCTTGCGTAGTGCTGATCCCGCGGCTCAGTTGATTAACAATTTTTCCCGATACCTCTGAGTCAAAATATGTCTGCGGCAGAGTCAGTACTTTATCATAGAATTTTTCCGTGAGAAACTTTCGTAAACTTCCGGCGAAATGATCTCCGATGCGCTCGGAAATGACGTTGGAAACAAGTCCAAGCACGTTCATGCCGAAGGCGATACAAATGAGTAAAATGAGATAATTGAGCTCTCCTCCTTTGCCCGATAGCTTAGCTACAACCTCATCCACAATATACTTTGAAACGATGGGCGCGCCGAGCTGCAAAACAGCACTCAAAAGAATCAAAAAAGTGATAATAATAAGTAGCGGATATAATGGTTTTGCTAATGTTACAAGTTTCCAAATATTCTTCATACTATTGTCATTGCGATCCTGCAAAACAGGAGACCTGCAGGAGCAATCTCATTTATAGGATAGATTGCCACGCGTTCAACTTTGTTGAGGACTCGCAATGACCATTATACTATAGAATCTTTATGTGCGCGCAAAATCCCTTTTAACTCCTCCATAGATTTTGCGCGCATCAATTCCTCACGCATCTTTGATGAGCCAGGGAAGTTGCTGATATATGTTTTGGCAAATTTTTTAAGATTCGCAAAATTTTTCTCTTTGCCCCATCTTCTATCGTATAAATCTACGTGGTGTGCAAACAATCGGACACGTTCTTCTATGGAAATGTTTGCAGTGTCTTTTTGCGTATTAAATATCCACGGATTCGCAAAGATTCCTCTTCCGACCATAAATCCCTCAATATGATACTCTTCATACTTTGATTGTATTTCCTCCCTACTGAGGATATCTCCATTGCCGATTAGTATCGTCTCCCCAGCGATATCATCACGCATTTTTTTTATCATTGGCATAAACTCCCAATGCGCGTCGACATCCGATAATTCACGAACAGTGCGAAGATGCACCGTCAAAGCGTCCAATTGCTGTTCTAATAAAAATCCTATCCATTCTTCAATTTGCGGTTTTTCAAAACCGATTCTCGTCTTCACACTGACAGGAAGCTTTCCAGCGCCTGTTCGGACCGCTTGAATAATTTCTTTGGCAAGCGGTTTATTATTTATCAAAGCCGAACAGGCGCCGTCACGAACGACAGTACGATCCGGACAGCCCATATTGATATCAATGCCGGCAAATCCCATTGTACTAATTTCCTTTACTGTTTGATAAAAGTGATCTGGTTTTGTTCCCCAAATTTGTGCAATAACAGGCTTTTGCGCTTCTTCCAAAAGAAGCCGCTCCATTACTCTCTTTTTGCCTGTAGAGACAAAACCATCCGTCATCATAAATTCAGTAAACATGACGTCCGGTTTTCCTATTTCAGAAATAATTTGCCGAAAAACAACATCCGTAACCCCATCAAGAGGAGCAAGACTTGTAAAAGGATGCGGTAATTGTTGCCAAAAATTCTTCATAATTTCATAATTATACCTGATTTGAGGCTAATTTGTAAGGTAAATATAAAGATTTAAACCCGCGATATATCTATACTACCTATGATCAATCATGTCATTGCGATCCTGCAATGCAGGAGACCTGCAGGAGCAATCTCAGTACATAATCAAAAATACTATGGAACGAGAAAATCCTATCAAAACATTTCTTGCAGGACGCCCATTTGGGGAAAGTCGTATATGGAGATCAAATAAAAAGAATTTACAGCCTACCCGAAGATATCGTTTGGTACATAAAATTGTTACTGCAATAGATGAAAAAGACGATGACAAAAAATAGGTACTAATTCGCAGCCTTCTTACCGATGGTAATAATCACATCCGCCGACTGATTTGCTTCATTTGGCATACTTGAAAGCGTGTCTACTTCAAATGATTTCTTCAGCTCTGCTTCAAGTTTATCCAAATATTCCTGTGGTACTGATTTTTTGGCGACCACTTGCGTAGTAAGATAATCGCTCCTGTCCGCATTGGCCGCAGTTACTACGGTAAACCCTGCTGTGGTCAATGTTGTCCTGACTTCCGCAGCTTTTCCTTTTATACCACTCCCATTGAGCACTGTTATCTTGTAGGCTTTGATATCAACCGGCTTCTCCGTCGGTGTAGGAGTTGGAGCTTTGGTGGGGACAGGTGTAGGCGACGGCTTCATTGGGTTCAAATTCGTAACAACATTGGGATCAAATGAAACATTTGGTAATTTATTGGGCAAAAGACCGAAATGGCTGATAGCGGCCATGACGCCTAAGCCGAGCGCGAATGAAAGGAACGCTACGAGAAGAAAATAAAGGATAACATTTTTTCTTTTTCCTCCGCCTGAATCTCCATTGGTATCCTGTAAAGTAAATGCGCTGGATGGAGGTGTGGGAGATAATTCTCCACTCTCAGTCGTTGTATCGGCTTGCGGAGTGACCTGGGAAGCTTCAGCTGTCGTAACTTCAGGTGCCGGAGTGATTATGGCATCATCATTTGTGGGAGATTGCTCAACAATAATAGGAGCCTGCTCAAGAGGCTCAGAAGTCTTTTCCTCCACAGGAGGGCTGACAGGGGTTACTGTTGTAGCGTCAGACAAGAAATCACTGGGAGGGGTTACTTCGGTAGGTTTTAGGTCTGTCGTGGGAGTTGTAACTTCATCGGGTGATACCGGCTCTTTCAAAATTCCTGAAGAAAGCTCGGCAGGCTCTTCCTTCACGTCCTCTTTGACCTCTTCCTTGGACGGCTTTTCTCCACCGGAGATGATAATCCCATCATCACCGGATGTTTCATAATCCTGTACTTTTTTTGCTGCATGACTGAGCTCAGTTTGCTGCTCAGTAGTTTTTTCCTGCTCCTCTACTTTTTCTTCTATTGCTTTTGTTTCGATCTTTTCTTCAGCTTTCTTTTCAATAACCTTTTCTTTTTCTTTGTTAGATTTGCCGAATGAAACGGATTTTGCGCGTTTGCGTGTTTGCATAATTTCTCCTTACTATAATTAAAATCCAATCTGATCTATTTGTCAATTCAAGATTTTCTTACATTGTTGCCTATCACTCATAAATAACCGTAAGAATTTGCTAAAATCATATCAATTAATAAAAAATATAAAAATATTTCTCATATAATAACGAAAAAACAGATACTAAAGAATATATATTTGTTTCTATTACAAAGATATGTTATACTTCCCCGCATGAATCCGGAACAATTAAAGGGATATAAAGAAGCAGAAAGAATAGCTATGCTTGCGAAAAAGAGTTATCTTGCTGCCGAAAAGGCATTATTCGCCGCAAATTCCCAACGCAGTGCAAATACACAAATAGAAACAGGCAAGATAGATGGAGAGAACAATGTCCGACTGTTCTTACGCGGATCTGTAGGAAATAAGGAAAAATTGGATATAACAAATATAAAACTCATCTATCGTGTACCTGACGAAAATACTGAAGACACCACAGAAACAATTATTTGTTCTCTCAGTATGTTGCCGCTTATAAAAAAGGTTACTATGTATGAGAATTATGCTCCAGTGGATAACGCAGCAAAGGCACAAGAGTATGCTGATCAAATATTATTGATTACCAAGGCATTACAGCAATAAAGATACCTCTACCTCCTCACTTTTCTATCTTTTTGCCCCTCCTGACGATATGCGCGACACTGATCATATGATCCCGGAACAAAAAGTAAAAGAAATTGGTAAATAGACCAAAAAGTACAAACAGCATAAGATGAAAATGAGAAGTAAGTGTTATGTATGCTGAATATAGTACACTCATAGGATTTACAAAAACATCCCATGAATTAATCCGCTCAATTCTCCCAAGCACCATGCCAAACGCGATGAGGAAATTAAATGCGATAATGAGCATGATTTTCTGTCTTTCATTCAATTTTCGTTTCAGTAATTGCTTTTCAAATGGGACCATACCATACAGATACGTGGCGAAACAAACTACCTCAAGTAAAAAATACTGCACAAGAAGAATGACTTTGATACTATCATCAACCCTCCCCCATTGACGCAGGAGGTGAATCATATCCGTAATCATATAAATAGTATTCGGTAAGAAAAGCAGCCATAAAACACCGAAAAAATAATGTAAAAAACCTTTTTTGAAATAGAGAAAAAGCATGCCAAATAATACTGCCAACAACGCAAGTTCACTATTAAATAACATCCAACCCTTATTATAAAAAACGATGGGCATGCAATCATTGTATCCGCTATGAACCTAAAAAAGCAACTTGTCAGCGGTACATATACCTTTTATAATAGGAGTCATGCTTATTGTTACTGGTTCTCTTGCCTATGACTACATCATGGGCTTCCCCGGAAATTTCTCTGATCACATCCTTCCTGAACAAACAAATAATATTAATGTCTCTTTTATCGTTAATACTTTCGCAAAACGCAGAGGTGGTACAGCAGGAAATGTTAGTTACTCGTTGGGCCTGTTAAAAACTCCTCACACGCTTTTTTCTTACGCAGGAAATGATTTTGATGAGTATCAAAAAGCTTTTGAAAAACTCGAAATCAACATGGAAGGAGTACAAATAGAAAACAATGATCATACAGCAACAGGCTTTGCTATGGCTGACACCAATCAAAACCAAATATGGGGATTTTATTATGGCGCTGCCAACAAAAATAAGACATTGCAGCTAAAAAATATCGCTAAGCAAAACGATCTAGTTCTTATCGGACCGCAGGGAGCCGAAGGCTCCCTCTCACTCATTACACAATGTATTGATTTGCAAATCCCTTACATGTTTGATCCGGGATTTATCCTCACGCAAATTACGGATATTGACCTGGAGCATGGCGTTAATCATGCCGCATATATCATCGGGAATGACTATGAAGTAAATCTTATGCAAAAAAGACTCAATGAATGGGAAATCATCACCTCGGATAAAATTATTATTACAACACTCGGTAAAGATGGCGCTGTAATCAATCATAATCAAGAAACATATACTATCAAACCTGCCAAACCCGCAAAAGTTGTGACGACTACAGGAGCCGGCGATGCTTGGCGCGCAGGCTTTTTGAGCGGACTGGAACGGGGATTTGATTTACAAACATGTGGGGAAATGGGAGCAATCGCCGGCTCCTATGCGGTAGAACACGTCGGAACACAAGAACACGTATTTACCAAACAAGCATTTGCAAAAAGATTTCACGATACCTATAATAAGGTTCTGAGGATATAAGATTGCGATACAAACTTATATGTCCTTGCAATCCTGCAAAGCAGGAGAAGCAATCTCATTATTTATGAAAGCGAAACTAACATACGATATCAAAGACATCTCCCTCGCGCATGAGGGCAAGCTCAAAATTGAATGGGCCGGCAAACAAATGCAGGTGCTCGCCAAAATCAGGGATCGTTTCAAAAAAGAAAGACCCTTCAAAGGCCTCACTATTGCTGCGTGTCTGCACGTCACAACGGAAACGGCAAACCTCCTCATCACACTCAAAGAAGGCGGAGCCACAGTCTATGCCAATGCGTCCAATCCTCTTTCGACACAAGATTATACCGCAGCATCACTTGTGAAAGACTATGATATACCTACATTTGCAATCAAAGGTGAAGATAATAAAACATATTTTAATCATCTCAATGCGGTGCTTGATACACATCCCAATATCACCATGGACGATGGCGGCGATCTCATCTACGCGCTGCATACCCAAAGACAAAACCAACTAGAAGAAATTATCGGTTCATCAGAAGAAACTACGACAGGCGTTATCCGCCTCAAAGCCATGGAGCAAGAAGGTGCCCTCAAACTTCCCGTCATCGCAGTCAATGATTCCGATACCAAACATTTGTTTGATAATCGGTACGGGACAGGGCAATCCACCATTGACGGTATTTTACGCGCGACCAATATTCTTATTGCCGGTAAGACATTTGTCGTCGGCGGATACGGCTGGTGTTCACGAGGTATCGCGATGCGCGCACATGGCATGGGCGCGAACGTGATCGTGACCGAAGTCGATCCCGTTCGCGCTTTGGAAGCAACCATGGATGGCTACAGAGTCATGCCGATGAAAGAAGCCGCAAAAATCGGAGATGTTTTTGTCTCAGCTACCGGGGACAAACATGTCATCTCACTTGAAGCCATGAAATTGATGAAAGACGGAGCGATTGTCGCAAATTCAGGACATTTTGATGTGGAGATAGAGATGAGCGGCCTTGAAAAAGTAAAAAAAGCAAAGAGAAATATAAGACCGTTCTTGGATGAATACACACTTATATCCGGTAAAAAGCTTTTTGTTCTCGGTGAAGGCCGATTGATAAATCTTGCAGCCGCGGAGGGTCACCCAGCTGAAGTGATGGATATGTCTTTTGCCAATCAAGCACTTGCAGCGGAATATTTTGTCAAAAACAAAGGGAAATTACTCAATAAAGTATATACGCTTCCAAAAGAACTTGACAGAGAGGTCGCACAGCTCAAATTGGAAGCAAAAGGCATCCAAATCGATACACTTACCAAAGAGCAATCCAAATACCTCTCCTCTTGGGACGAAGGCACAAAATAATCTTTCTCGTCATTGCGAGCCGAGCTTTGCTCAGTATGGCAATCTCATAAAACTACCACTATGTCAACGAAGAAGAATTATCAAGAAACTAGTCAATCATAATTCTTAACTTGGGCCATTTTTGCAGCCATTGTTTCTTCTCTATTCGTTCATAGAATATTTTAGTATCAGGATATTCTCCCGGAGTTGGCCGGAGAATGAGATGTATTAAATCATATATACCATGAGGCGCAATGAGCATAAGTTCATTTTTCTCATCTAGTTTTACGCCGACACATGTTGCTGTTTCCACCCAATGAGACAATGCTTCCTTAGATGAATTATATGGAGCATGATGATGTAAAGTATGCATTTTTGCCTGATTTTTAACAGACCACTTTATATCGGGAAGCAAGGAAGACAATTTTTTTTCATACATCCGTTCACTTTTTTCAGAAATATCATTTTTATCAAAATAAATAACGTCAATATCCGGCAATATTGTCCTTGTTGTATAATTATGAAGATAATCCCATACCTTACTCCTCACAAATCCAGCACCTATCCACCAATCAGGAAGATCTAATGACCTTGCTGTCTTCAGTACATCCATCATCCCTGGATCATTCTTAATTAAGGCACAAATATCATTTTTATTCATTCTCAATAATACACATATACTATACATGAAAAATACTGACAGGTTAATTATAATCTAACATTACTGCTTAGTTTGACGCATATTTTCAATACGGTATAATAAAAGAATGTCTAAGGTTTTCGTTGCCGTTATATCCTTACTCATCACTGCACTTTTTTATCCCTTCCAATCTGCCTTTGCCGCGGAAAACCCTTTGGCGGTCGCGAATAACAAAATCGGAATTCACGTTCTCAGCGGATCAGAAATTGACTCAGCGGCAAAACTCGTCAATAGCAATGGTGGTGACTGGGGCTATGTCCTGATCCCTATTCAAGCAGGCGACAAAGATATAGCTAAATGGCAGGCATTTATGAATGAATGCAGATCAAAACGAGTGATCCCTTTGGTACGGCTCGCTACCGAAAGCGATCCCTTTAATACACACGTCTGGAGAGAACCGAATCCAATGGATATCATTGACTTCGCCAACTTTCTCAATTCCTTGGAATGGCCCACCAAAAACAGATATATTATCGTCTTTAATGAGGTTAACAGAGGTGACGAATGGGGCGGACAGGCAAATCCTAGAGAATATGCTGATATTTTAAGTTTCGCAGCAAGTGTATTTAAATCCGTAAATAAAGATTTTTTTATTATCAGCGCGGGGCTTGATAATGGCGCTCCAGATCAGGGAAGTCTTTATATCGATCAATACTCCTATATCAAACAGATGAATGACGCAGTTCCGGGTATTTTTAATCAAATTGATGGGATAAGCAGCCACTCATATCCCAATCCCGGCTTTTCGCAGCCTCCCAGCATCAGCAATCCCAAAGGCGTCGCGAGTTTTATGTATGAACGAAATCTCATCAGGCAAATGAGTAATAAATCACACCCAATCTTTATTACCGAAACAGGATGGTCGGCTGAAAGCGTGTCTGAGGATACACGTGTGAGATATTATGAAGAAGCATTTAACACGATATGGAATGATAAAGATATTGTCGCAATCACGCCGTTTTTGCTACAAGCGAGTATGGGACCCTTTGAAAAATTTACATTCATCACAAAAACAGGTACTATTACAAAACAATATCGATTTATCGAAAGTCTGCCCAAAGTACGAGGCGTACCAAGCTATCCTACAAGGCCGGTTTCGACTATTCGCAAATCGACAAAAAAGGCAGTGCTCGGCGAAAAAGATTTTAGCAATTATGAAAAATATCAAAGATCCTTTTCCCTCGCGACTGTCATGACGGATATATTTGATCATATCATTGGAAAATAATTATGCTGACAATCATTCATGGATCCGATACCGCTGCCTCAAGAAAATACTTCAATGATCAAAAACAACATCAAGAAAATTTCGTGAGTCTTGAAGCTGACGCAGTAACGCTTACTGACCTGACGCAAATACTTGAAGGCGGCGGATTATTTGGTGAAAGTAAATATATATTTATCGAACAATTTATTACCAAAAAGAAAAAATCTTCTGAATTCAAAACAATTGCGGCTTATCTTTCAGAAAAAGCATCAGAAAACACTATCCTCCTATGGGAAGGCAAAGAATTGGAGCCTGCGCATATAAAATCCATCAAAAACGCGACAACAAAAATTTTTAAACTTCCGCAGACATTATTTCAGCTTCTTGACGCCATAAAGCCCGGAAATAACGCGCAGCTCATCACACTTTTTCATCAAACAATCGAACACGCTGAAGCGGAAATGGCGTTTTCTATGATTGTACGCCATTTCCGCATACTTCTCGCCCTTTCAGAAAAAAATATTGATAATCCGATTGATGAAGTGCAAAAAATGAGATCAAATCCCAATCAACAATGGATTCTCACTAAAATGTCCAGACAAGCATCCCAATTTACACCTGAGCATTTACGTGAACTGTACCGTGAGTTATTTCTTATCGAAGTAGGACAAAAAACGGGAAGCTTACCCACAAATATCGTCACGGCAATTGACTTTTTTCTCTTGGAGGTTTAATATATAACATATTGCTCAGCATGAATAATATTGATCCAAAGATATTTAAAGCATACGATATCCGGGGAATTTATCCGGACCAATTAAACGAAGAAAATATCGTCCCCATCACCAAAGCATTTTATAAATTCTTCCTTGATCAGACGGGGAAAGATCAATTAACTATTGTCCTTGCTTACGATATGCGACTTTCCGGCCCACAGCTTTATCCGGTAGCCAAACAAACCCTCGTTGATATGGGAGCCAATGTTATCGATGCAGGACAGCTCTCGACACCATCATTTTATTTTACTGTCTTTCACTACGCCTATGACTGCGGTATTCAAATTACAGCCTCACATAACCCCAAAGAATATAACGGTATGAAAGCAGTCCGATATACACCTGAGGGGCTTATCAAAATCGGTAAAACAACCGGTATGGAAGATATCAAACGCATGGCTACAGAAGGCATCGAGTATACACCATCAACACAAGGATCTGTCACACCAAAAACAGGCATCCTTGACGATGAAATAGAGAATGCACTTACAATCTTCGGACATCCACAAATTAAAAAATTCAAGATTGTCGCAGATCCTGCAAATGCCATGGGGTCACAATATATCTCCGCATTATTTGAAAAAATCCCCGCTGACCTGATAAAAATGAATTTTGAATTAGACGGCAGTTTCCCTGCGCATCAGCCTGATCCGCTCGACTTTAATAATCTGAAGGATTTGCAGGCACGTGTACTTGCTGAAGGTGCGGATTTCGGACTTGCTCCTGATGGAGATGGAGACAGATTATACTTTGTGGATGAAAAAGGACAAATTCTGCCAGCGACACTCATTACCGCTATCGTCGCACGCGAAATCCTAAAAGAAAATCCAGGTGATACAATCTATGTGGACATCCGCTATAATCTCGGAACCAAAAAAATCGTCGAAGAATTTGGCGGCAAAGCTGAAATAACGAAAGTCGGACACGCGTTTATCACGGAAGCCATGAATAAAACCGGCGGTTCCTTTGCCGGTGAATCTTCAGGCCATTTCTATTATAAATCTGCCGGCAATGGCGAATCACAGATTGCAACAATGGTAAGTGTGCTCAAAGTACTTACTGACACCGGTAAAACACTTTCTGAACTCGCCGCAGACGTAAAGAGATCATCTGAATCAGGTGAGTATAATTTCAAAGTTACAAACGCTCCTGAAATTCTTGATGCACTTAAAGAAAAATATGCAGATGGGCAGCTGGATACGATGGATGGCATTTCCGTCACCTATCCTGACTGGCGATTTAACGTCCGCACATCAAATACAGAACCGCTTCTCCGGTTGAATGTCGAAAGTTATGACGATCAGACAACAGAAACCAAGAAAAATGAACTCAAATCTCTCATCGAATCCCTCGCAAAATAACTCCTATTCCTGACAAAATGCAAACAAAATATACTTTGTCTTGTAAAACTGAGCCATTAATGATAGTATACTTTTATGGCTGATTTACCACAGTTTGATAAATCAAAATTTGATATACAACCCTATGTACAAAAGGTCGAAAAACCTTGGGGATATGAAATCCACTGGGTAC
>CAZLSZ010000029.1:0-15676 GCA_964562445.1 uncultured Gammaproteobacteria bacterium | reverse complement strand
TATGCAGCAATATGAGGATAGAGGTCCCGGGAGAAATTATATGATGCAGCAAAATGGTAGAGGGCTCAATCACAGAAACTCATTATAGACATCTCATGATAAAGGGTGGTATTATCACTCGTAATGCAATCTCAAAAGATTAGCCATATCACCTTTGATTTCTTCGGTACTTTGGTAGGATATACTTCGCAAAGTTTATTAGGTTTACACTATCCAAAAGCGTATACTTTTTTTATTAATAAAGGATTAGATATTCCATATGATACGTTCGTTTCATTGTTTGATCAAAAATATATTACGATGACAAAAAATGAATAAATGGATGAGTTTCATATGTATGATATGGTACGTTTGTTCTCAGAAGATTTAGGGATTGTGTTGCGGCAAGAAGAAATACAGAAGGTAACACATATTTTTCTCGATGAATGGAACATGATTGTTGTTCAAATTGAAGACATATACTCATTGCTTGAAAGATTGCATAAAAAATATACCCTTGCAATTATTTCCAATACTAATTTTTCTGATATGGTGCATCGTAATGTGAAGACTATGCAAACACCGCATCTATTTAGTGTTATTATGACATCCGTCGAGCATGGAAAAAGAAAACCTCACAAAAAAATATTTCACGATACACTCGAACGTTTACAAGCGAAACCGGAGAATGTGTTACATGTTGGAGACAGTTATACAGCAGATTATCTCGGTGCAAAAAATGCAGGAATGCATGCTCTTCTTATTGATGCAAAAGGAGAGTATCAAGGAAAAGTGCAAGAAAGAATTGATACAATTTTGAGTTTAGAAAAATATTTAGAGACATTATAAAAATGTAAGAGTTGCTGGTATTTTTATGCGTTTTCTATTACAATGAGTGTATGAAAATTCTCCTTGTACGACATGGCGAGACAGCAGGAAATAAAGAAAAAATTCATCAACATTCTGATACTCCTCTCTCCAAAGCCGGTGAAGATCAGGCAAAAAAAATAGCTGGGCGATTAGCGCATATATCTATAGATAAGATCTTTGTCAGTCCGCTTCCAAGAGCGCAAAAAACTGCTGAAATCATCCGGGAGAAAGTCCATGCGCCGGTTATTACTAAGAATGAATTGGAGGAAATTAAAAGACCCTCCTCAATAGTCGGGAAGAAATATGCTGATCCTGAGATTCAGGCGACGAAATATGAAATATTGATAAACATCAGTAATCCTCACTGGCATCATTCAGATGAGGAAAATTTTCATGATATAAAGAGAAGGACTATTTCTTTTTTGGAAATGTTGGAGAAGGAGCCTCCTCACAGTACGCTCTTGGTCGTGACGCATAGTTATATAGCGAAAATATTTTTTGCATATATCATGCTTGGTCCCCATATGACAGCTGAAGGATTTTGGTATTTATATAATCATGCGCTATTCTCCAACACAGGACTTACTGAGTTTGAATACAGTGATGCCAGAGGGTGGCGAGTAAATTCGTGGAATGACACGACCCATTTTTGATATCAGAGAGGGGAATTTTTTAATTTTGTCTTGTAGCCAATGTATGTCGATGCAAGATGAATGCAAAACCATTCAATTATTACAATGAGATATATGTGCCATGTAAGCTGAATAATTGGCAATGTAAAAAGAATTGCTCCAAAAATATAGTCCAGTTGATCAGCGATTAACCAGCTTTTCCCTGACCGAATGCCCATTCTTCGTTTAAAAAAACTTTTTATTGCATCTCCGCTCAGCGCCCCGAAGCTCAATAAAAAGCCTAAGAGTAACGGGTTATATTCTTTAAAAATATTATTTTCTATAGGGAGGGGAATACTAGATTGGAGGAGTGCTGCAAAGATGCCAAAAAAAATTCCGGTTATAAATCCACGGATAGTTTTATGGTCTCCTAAAATTCGTTTTCCTCCTATCGTTTGATAATTATCAACAGGATACGATAATTTTTTTATCATGGGAATGTGGGAGGCAAAAATAGGTACGACATTTGCGACCCCTGCGGGAACAAAAAACCACAAACCAAAGAAAAGAGATGAGACGAGATTCATATATTATTTTTTTTCGAGAAAAGGATCAGCATTCATATCAATTTCAGATTTTTTATTACATAAAAATCGTATTTCATTTTTTTGTACTGTTACTTCAAACTCTTTTTGCTTATAAAACGCGTCTCCGTCAATCTGAATATATGGGTCTCCTTTAACTTTGACTTTTTTATTCGCTTTGAAATACACTTTACCTTCTTCAGAATATAAGGGATGTTTAAATCCTTTAAATCGGAGATTGGAAAAGTACGCAATTTTTGAAGAAAAGAGAGTACAGTCGAGAAGTCCGTCATTGAGCTGCGCATTGGGTGCCAGGACAAAATTGTGACCGATGACGGGACAATTGGCAATAGAAAGAGAAGTGGCTGTTGTTTCCAAAACAAATGAATCATCAACTGTGATGGTAAGTCGCTGCTGCGGATGGACAAAAAAACTTTTTATGGCAGACATGATATATGATCTTCCCCATATGTATCGATCTTTCATCCTATGGTGCACTATCTTTGCATCAAAACCGATAGATATATTGAATAGTCCCAAGGGGCGATCCGGAATATTTGTTTTAAAAATATCCATATCAACGGTATACGGTTGTTTTTTGAGAACACTAGCGGCTTTTGCTATCGTATCGACACCCAAACTGTATGAGAGAGCATTGCCGAATCCGAACGGAATAATTGACAGCATAGGTCTTTTTTCTTTAGGAATTTCCAAAACAGCGCTGACAACTCGATTTATCGTTCCGTCTCCTCCGATAATTCCAATGATTTCCGGCTTTTTTTCTTTTATAAGTTGGGTCAGGTTATCTATCTTCAGGATGTCGAGTGTTTCATCGTTTACTTCAGGAAAGAGATGTTTTGCTTTTTCCCACATTTCTCCTCCTTTTCCTTCATTGGAGGTGGTGTTGAGAAGATATAATATATTGTTTTTCATAATCTGTTTTTTATTCTATTTATTGCCGGACAGAGATATGTAAAAAGAGGCGCGTATGTATTTTCCCTCTTTCCCGATTGTATCAATTTTATGAGTGTCTGTTTAGTAGGATATGCGCTAACTATTGTATAGGCAGAAGGGATGCCTCGCATACAATGTGCGTCACTATTTGCGACATGAGGGATTGTGTGCCTCGTAGCAAATTCTGCAGCATCCTGAAGAGGCCTCTTGAGTTTTGATCTGGCATTAAAACTTTCGACAAGATCAATAGAGGAAAGATGCTTATTAAACATTTCCAAAGAAACAGAACTACGAAATTTTTCAAAAGGATGCGGTATGAGTACTAATCCACCCTGTTTATGCACTTGTTTCGTAGTTTCCTCGATGCCCAGATGAGGTTGTATACGTTTTGTTAGATACAATCCTATGACATCTCCTTCTCCCGAGCTAATTTCCTCCCCAATTATAATATTTTTGGGAAATTTTTTATGTAAATCTTCAGCAAAAGAAATAGTATTATGATCTGTGATAGCGATCACGTTAAGTTTTTTTTGCGAAATTATATGCGCGTAATCCTGTCCCGTTAGGCCGCCATCTTGTGATACTATGGAATGAGTGTGGAGGTCAATTTTTACACTGGAATTGGTCATGTTTACGAAAAATAAAAAAATAGTTCAGGTTCTACTCTCCAAAATTATACCATATATGAGCCACGTGCATCCTAATGTCATAACACTTGTGGCGTGTTGTTTTTCATTATTTTTTCTTATCGCGATGACACAGCATATGTATATACTCGCATTTTTTTTCTTATTACTTTCTCTTACTGATGCTTTGGATGGCGCAGTGGCGCGGAAATACCATAAAGAATCTCTGTTTGGCGCATTATTGGATTCAACACTGGATAGAGTCTCAGACGCATTTTTTATCGCTGCTTTTGCATTTGCAGGGGTGGTATCATGGTATATTATTTTCCCCGTATTAATTACGTCTTTTCTCACAAGCTATGTCAGAGGGCGGGGAGAAGATTTGTTTGGGGTGTCTCTATCGGGGGTCGGACTTATTGAACGCACTGAACGAATTATACTTATCGGTATCGCATTACTATTTCTTGTTTCTATCCAAAAAGAAAATATGTTTACCACGACAGTTTTTCTTTTATTATTAACGCTTTCTACATATACGGTGCTTCAACGATTATATTTCCTTAAGACAAGTAAAAAAGAGCATTGACATATTAGTATGTTCTAATGTATTATAGAGAGGATATGAAGAAACAACTTATTGTATATGGTACAAAAATATGTCCTGATTGCCGCAGATCAAAGAAATGGCTGGATGAAAATAAAATACCATATAAAGAAATATTTCTTGAAGAAGATGAGAAAGCGGTTGATTTCGTCATGGAAGTAAATAATGGTATGCAGTCTGTTCCTACTATTATATTTCCTGATGGAAGCATTCTGGTAGAACCGAGTAATAGCACCCTTGAAGAAAAAGTAAGAGATTTAGAAATTATTTAATAGTATGTTCTCTTTTTTTAAACCAGTCCCAAATATTTCTCCTGATGATTATTATGCCAAAATAGAGGCAAAAAATAAATCTACGCTTGTTGATGTCCGGACTGAAAGCGAATATAAACAAGGGCATATTAAAGGTAGTATTCTTATCCCCCTTGATGTGCTTGGAGAGAAGATAGAAGAAGTAATTCCTGATAAATCACAAGAGATTTTCGTAAATTGTCAATCAGGAGGCAGGAGTACACAAGCTGTACATATACTGGAGGATTTGGGATATACCAATGTGATAAATCTTCAAGGAGGAATACTGGGATGGGAAAGAGCAGGATATCCGCTGGATAAGTGATTTTTTCTTGACATTGTTTTGTAATTACATCATATTATTAATAGGTGATGAAAAAAGTACCCTCAAAGAAAAGTATGTCAAAGAAAAAAATGCAGCGAAATAAGAACCTTCTTATTATTGGTCTGCTGTTTGTTTTTGCAGTAGCCGTTAGCTTACACATAGGTTTATCAAAAAATGCTCAGGAGTATCGAGTTCTTTCCAATGCACAAACTGCTTCATCAGGTTGGTTATCCGGAGCATCAAGTATTAATAAAAATCATAATGAATTTGCTGCATGGCGAGGTTCTCCCGTTACAATTGCAGGAGTATGGAGTGATGCCACTGCCGCTGATCAGGAGAATCAGTGGGCATATCTGGACTATGCAAATTTTTCAGGAAACTTAGATTTATCTGTCGGGTCTATTTATCCGGGTGAAAGTTTTGGAGCAATGGCGAATGGAGCATACGATGCTCGATTTAAGAAAGCATTGAAAATAATCAATGACAATTGGGGAAGTAAAAAAACGATATTTCTCCGTTTTTCACATGAGTTTAATGGGAATTGGTATAACTGGTCTGTAACGAGTGCAAATGCAGAAGATTTTAAAAGAGCATTTAGACATTTCCATGCTCTTGTGCAGTCTGAGCTTGTCGCGAAAGGAAAAGATGCGAAAGTCGTATGGAGCCCTAATGATGCATCCAAATCAAATGCAAGAGCGGAAGCAATGTGGCCAGGGGATCAATATGTAGATGTTGTCGGTGTAGATTCGTATGACTGGTGGCCTCATCGGGATGAATCAAATTGGACAAGCGCACTGAATGCTCGTGATAGCAATGGAGACCCTCGTGGAATTGAACTATGGCGACAATTTGCGCAAGCGCATGGGAAACCACTCGCTTTTCCTGAATGGGGATGCGATCCGAGCGGTGTCTATGATAACCCCTATTATATTAAAAAAATGAATGAATATTTCAGACAACATGCAGGCACAGGTCCTGGGCAGGTCTTGTATGAAATTTATTTTAATGCTTGGGATAGTGATAGGATATATCCGACAACTAGCGTCCCTAATGCTCAAGCGATGTATAAAAGTCTTAAATGGGGAGATGGAGGAATTAGTAACACTACACCTGTTACACCTGTCGTAACGCAAGTTGCGAATGGACAGATCCCCACAGAAGTACCCGAAAATATTACACCAACTATGTACTGCGGTGGATCAGGTTACTGCGTGCCATCCCCATCCATATCTGATTCACCAGATGCATATATTCCTCCCACTGGGTCGGCACCGGATAGCTACACTACTCCTACGCAGGATAATACTAATCCTGACTCAGGAAGCGGACAACCAAATCAGAATAATGGCAATAATCAGCAGGGGGAAGGGCGTGGACCCAGAAACAGTCAAGGTTTCTTTCAGCAATTCTTGGAGTTTCTTATCTCATTGCTTGAAGCATTCCTGAATGCATTACGAGGGAATAGATAAGCAAAGCATCCTACTACGAAGCCTAATGAGAACCTCTTTGCAATAAATTCATATTTTATTCTTGAGCTGACGAAGAAAAGAAATGTGTAATCTCCTTTATATCTTTTTTCATTTGTTTTATCAAATCCTCATGTGAAGAAAATTTTTTATTCTCTCTTATTTTGTGATGAAGTTGAATCTTGATCGTTTCTCCATACAAATTATGATTGTAATTAATAATGTATGTCTCTGATTTATAATCATCTTCCCCAAATGTCACGGCAGAACCTATAAATGTTGCGGAAGGATATTTTTGGTTATTGATAGTAGTACTGGAGGCGTATACACCCTCAGGTAGTACAGTGGTGAGTTTTACATTTGCAGTAGGAAATCCGAGTTTTTTCCCTCGTTGTTTACCTTTCCCAACTATGCCTACAATTTGAAATAAGTTTCGCATAACTGAGATAGTATAGCAAAAATAGTAAATACCGAATAGCGGACATTATGTCTTAGAGAAGGAAGAAGAGAACGCTTCCGATAATAAGGAGGATAGAACTTGTACCTATTAAGAGTAATGAATTTGATAAATTACCTGTCGGTTTGATTGTAGGCGCAGGCGTACCTGGCTGTACCACCTGTGGCGGTTGCTGTACCACCTGTGGCGGTTGCTGTATCACCTGTGGCGGCTGCTGCACCACCTGTGGCGGCTGCTGTATCACCTGTGGTGGTTGCTGCACTACCTGCTGTGGTTGTTGATAGACAACTGGTGGCGCTACGTTTGGCGGATTACGCACGATAATAATTGGTGTTGGCGTAGGCTTAGGCGGCATTGTCGGTGTAGGCGGAGCCGTTGGCGTCGGAGATGGCGTTGGTGTGGGCTGCGGCGTTGCAGTTGGCAATGGTGTTGCTGACGGCACTGGTGTATTGGATGGCTGTGGAGTTGGTGTCGTTTCTACGCATGATATTGGCGGGCTGTCTTTGGGTGTAGACTCTCCACATTCGTTTTTACCGATAACAGTACAGATATATTTTTTATCGGGTTCAGCGGTAAAGTTAATTTTTTGTGTCGGATTTTTTACTGTTTCTTCTTTGACGATTTTATCACTCCCTTCTTCTTTAATTACGACATGATATTCGTCTGCTCCATCAAGTATATCCCAGCTACATTCACCAGGTTTATTTGGCGCGACAGGACAGAATGGGGGAGAAGTAGGTGTCGGACTTGTGGGGCTGCACGCTTTATCCTCTTTTGCTTCTTCTCCATTTCCGCACGCGTTAATAGGTGAGACAGTACAGCTATAATTTTCATTTGGAGTCATTGGAAATACTATTTCAGTTTTGTCTTCGGATAATGTTTCGGATTTAATTATATCTCCCGTTGATGTTTTTTTGATTGTTACTTTATATCCAGTTGCGTCTTCCAGCTTATCCCATGTACATTTCCCTTCATTAATTTCCGGATTATTGGGACAAAATGGTTCGGCTGGTGGTGGAGCTTCTTCTGTTGCGCATTCGGCAAGCGCATCATATTGAGCTGATCTTGTATCTATCCCTGAAGAACCGTCTGTCCATTTTAATGTAAATAATATTGAGCCTGCCTTAAGAGTATTTGTATCAGTTTCTATCGTATTCGACACAGTTTGTTTTGCCTTGACGGTTCCTAAATCTACTGATTTTCCGGTTTGAATATCTTTCGCTACCACATCCATAGCCTTTGTGCTTTCTGAATTAGTGAAATTGACTTGAATGGATGCTTTATTTGTTGAAGGCGAGCAACCAGCAGTTGCGGTTTGTGATGTATACCATGCGAATGGCTTAAAGATTTGCTGTTGTTGCAGCATTAATACAGTCAGCGGAAGTCCTACTAGGAGGATTCCCAGCAGAGCTAATAGAAATACTTTTTGTGATGATTTAGTATCATTTAGGTTATTCACGCATTAACAATTTGGACAAGTAATTTTTATATTCTGTACAGGTCCAAGTGTGGGACATACCGTAGGTGTCGGTTCACCGGGTTTGGGTGTCGGTGTTGCGCTCGGTTTTGGTGTCGGCACTGCGGTTGGTTTTGGTGTGGGTGTCGGTGCCGCAGTAGGTTTTGGCGCCGCGCATACTGTCAATTTGTAATCTACCGATTCAGGTTCTGTTTTGTCCGGATTTCTCATCTTATGTGCAAGCTTAAATTCTGCGGTGCCTTTTGGAATTATTGAGGAGGTCTCCCATGGCCCACCGATATTGATCCAAGCGTCTAGGTCCGCTCCGTGATCGGTATACTCACCAAAAACAGTACCATTTACAGCCGCAGTAAATTCTTCATACATTTGCCCTTGATGACATGACGGTCCGCTCGGACAGTCTTCAGGATGGCCTTCTTTCGCATAGCCTACAACAGATATTTTGCTGTCCTCAGGAAGGTTTAGTGTATATGTTTTTGTCCTCGGTTCCATATTCTCCAGCAACATGCCTGAGACGCGAGTGATTTCCTGGGTGCCCGGAGGACACGCGATATAATTTGGTTCTGTAGTATTTTGTTCGGAACTGGCACACTGCGCTGCCGGATAGCTGGCAGTCCTGCTATCGACCCCACTGTGTCCGTCTGACCATGTAAGATTAAATGTAACTGTGCCGGCATTTAATGTAGATCTGCCTGTTACGATCTGTGCTGTTTTTGAAGTTCCCCCTCGAATGCTTCCCATGTCTACCGATTTACCAGTTTGTTGGTCTTTTGCGATAACATCCATGGAAGTGTTTGACCGATCGGGTTCGGTATTGCTGAAGTGAACTGTAATTATTACTCCCTTTCCAGGTTCCGGACATCCTGTGGAAGCTGATTGATCCGTTAACCAGACAATTTCTTCAGCCTGTTGTTGTGTCGTTTGTTGATTCTGGATTTGGATAATGGTGATAGGGACAATAACAAGACCTAAAAAGGCCAACGAAAGCATGATAAACTTTGGAGATGACAATAATTTCATCATTATATTAATAATATGCTTACTGATCGCGGATTGTCAATATACACTCTTGCTATCCCTTGAAAAAACGGTATCATTAGGATATGGAATCAAAATTGGAAGATATTGCATCAGCCCCTTCGGTATTATTAGAAAAAAGTATTGATGAAGCGAAAAAATTTGGAAAGGAAGCAGGCGAGATAACGCGGATGAAGCAGGCAAAAGGATTTTGGACGAGTCTTGGTCCGGGGCTAGTGACAGGCGCGGCGGATGACGATCCTTCAGGTATCGCGACCTATTCTCAAACAGGCGCACAATATAATTATCAGTTTTTATGGCTCTCAGTACTTACTTTTCCACTTATGTCTATTGTACAGGAAATGTGTGCTCGAATTGGGCTAACGACAGGCCGAGGACTTGCGGGAAATATTCGTATTAACTATCCGAAGTGGGTTCTATACAGTTGTGCTGCTTTATTATTCATCGCGAACACCTTAAATATTGGGGCTGACATCGGAGCTATGGCCGAAGCAGTGCGTCTTATCTTTCCTGAATCTAGTTTTGTGTTCCTTACTATTGTCATAACCTTTCTTTGTATGTTTTTGCAGATATTTACGCCGTATGAACGGTATGCAAAATATTTAAAGTTTTTGGCGCTTGTTCTTTTTTCGTATGTTGTCACCATGATTGTTGCAAAAGTAGATATGCAAAGCCTTCTCTATCACACTTTTATTCCTTCAATACAAATTAATCCGGATCAGATATTTCTTGTTACTGCTATTCTCGGGACGACGATCTCCCCATATCTGTTCTTTTGGCAGACATCTCATGAAGTGGAAGAAGAAATATTGCATGGGAAGACCTCTCTGCGTTTGCGGGAGGTGACGACAGATAAGGAAATAAGGAAAATGCGTATTGATGTGTGGTCAGGAATGTTTTTATCAAACTTTGTTATGTTCTCAATTATTGCTACTTGTGCTGCTGTTCTTTTCACCAATGGCATACATACTATTGATTCAGCTGCACAGGCAGCCGAAGCACTGCGTCCTTTTGCCGGGGATCAGGCATTTTTCTTATTTGCGATAGGAATTATCGGTACAGGACTTCTTGCTATTCCGGTCCTAGCCGGCTCTGCCGCATATACGGTTGCGGAAAGTTTTAAATGGAAGTCCGGATTATATCGTCCTTTGAAATCTGCTCGGGCTTTTTATGGTGTTATTATTTTTTCCATGCTTTTAGGGTTATGTATTAACTTTATCGGTATACCACCCTTCAAGATGTTGATTTATTCGGCTGTTGTTAATGGTTTAGTTGCTCCGGTTATTCTCTTTTTGATTGTGCAAATGACCAGTAATCCGAAAGTAGTCAAAGAACGGGTAAATCATCCTGTTATAAAGTACATGGGCTGGTTTGTCACGATCATAATGGTAGCATCAGGTGTATTGACTGTTTTTTTCCTCTTTAAATAACTTAAACTTGCGGCGCGGATTCTTTATTTTGGAAAAAGTTATTTATTTCATCTACAATCTGCTGCGGCGTTACTTGGGACTTAAGAATATATCCGTCCATGCCGAGTTTAAAGGCTTCTTCTATGACATTTTGTTGCCCGAGATTGGTAATGATAAAGATAGGAACAGATTTTTTTGGTTCTTCAAGAGACCGTACATTTTTTAAGACGTCAATACCTGTCATGCGCGGCATCATGATATCCAAAAGGATCATGTCATAATCTTCCGCTTTAATTTTGTCGAGTGCCTCTACGCCGTCCACAGCAACTGCTACTTCATATCCGGAAAGCGAAAAAACTTTACTGTATATATCCCGGATAAAAAAGTCGTCTTCTGCGATAAGTATTTTTTTCATGTATGCGAAATTACGTTTGTGTTTCTCCTGGAAGAGGAGAAGTATTAGACGTTTTCTTAACTATAATAGCTTGTCCGTTTTTGGCTGTCAAGGAAGCATTGTTTGTCTTCTGCTGTTGTTCCTCGATCATTCTCGCCGTCGCTATTGGAAGAGAACAGGTAAACTTGGATCCTTTTCCGAGTGTGCTTTCCACAGATATTTTCCCATCATGGAGTTCCATAATCGATTTTGTGATATAGAGGCCTAGTCCCGTGCCTTTGGATCCCTGTTCGAGGGATCCTGAAACTCTGAAGAACTTAGTGAATAACATCGGGATTGCTTCAGGAGGGATGCCCTGCCCTGTATCTTGTATACTTACCTCCAGTGTGTTTTCTTTTCTTGATGCTGTGACGACAACTGTCCCTTTTTCGGGGGTATAGTTAATGGCATTGCTTATCAAATTAAAAAATACCTGTCCGATTTTAAATGGATCTACCATAGCAGGGGGGAGTTCTTCTTTGGGGATATTGAGAATAAACTTCAATTTTTTCGTATTTGCTTGCTGTTTAAAATTTTCAAATACATCATTGAGGATGAGTGCGATATTGATAGGTTGTTTTTCAATTAACATATCATTGCGTTCAATTCGGGAAACCAATAAGAGATTGTCGATAAGACTGGAGAGATTAGAGGTACTTATCAGCAGTCTGATGAGTAATTCTTTTGCCTGATCGTTCAGATCATTTGCGTAATGGATTTGCAGTAATGACGTATATCCCCGTATCGCAGTCAAAGGTGTTCTCAGTTCATGGGCAGCCATGGATACAAAGTCTACCTTCATCTCTTCAAGCTGTTTTTTTTCGGAAATATTTCGTACCGTAACCAATGTACTCTTGTCGTCGTTCCCGTACGTAATGGGGGACAGCGCGAGTGCAATCAGTACTTCTTTCGTATCATCTTTTCTATAGCGGAAGATATATTCAGGATTCTTCTCCAGCAGGGTTGCCCATTCCGCGGAGAAAATGCTACGTTCATTATTTCGTAAAGGCAGAGCAGTATCAATGTGTTTCCCCAGCATTTCGCTGCTTGTACTATGCAATAGCTTCTCGGCATTTGCATTCATAAAGACGATGATTCCGGTTTTATTTATGATAATCGCCCCTTGAGGAAACGCTTGCATAATCGACTTTTGGGCATCCGTTATCCCTTTGCTATACATGCGATCGATAAAAAAAAGTGTCAGCAGCGCAAAAAAAATTGTTCCAATAAGGGCAGGAGTAATCACACATTAATCATGTTTGATTTACACTAAATTGTCAAGTTAAAACAGCGAAATATGAGGATTAATACCCAAATGTTGGAGCACTACAACAATTGAAACGACTGAAAAACTGACAAAAAAAATCTTTACTTGTGTTGGGGTCACATTAAATGACCGGAACATATCATTTCTCATAAGGAAAAAGAAAGTATTTCTACTACGGAATTATTGAGCATATACAGGACATACAGCCTGTTTCTTTCCTGCTACATAATCGACGATAGCTTTAATTATTTCTTGCATTATTGCAGTCGCACCTCCTTTCGATATGTATAAAGTGGCGGAAAAGAAAAAGAACCAACGAAAAATATATGCAGAGAGGTGATTATACGTAAGAAAGGTGTATGAAATAACATAGGCAGCTATAAGGCAGTATACGGGAGTTTCATAGTGTATGTCAAGTCCCATATAAAAATTCAATAATAATACTGTAAGAATCGGGTAAGCTCATGTGATTATTTTATTGATGAGCTTATAGTTGGAAGACAATATAGATATTGTAGCTTTTATTATTACTTGCTATAATGTCACATATTATGACGCAAACGATTCTTGTTGTCGAGGACGACAGAGGCTTACAGAAGTATCTCAAAGAGCTTTTGTTGGATAATGGCTATTCAGTCCACGTCGCCTCTGACGGGATAGCTGCATTGGATTATTTCAAGAAAGCAGAACCGGACCTTGTCGTCATGGATTTGGGTTTGCCTATCATGTCAGGTGAAGCTGTAACCCGGGAAATTCGAAAAAAGTATAAAGATCTTCCAATTATTATTCTTACCGCCAAGGACTCCATTAATGATATTGTCGAAGGATTGAATCTCGGTGCTGATGACTATATGACCAAGCCGTTTGTGGCTGATGAATTCCTTGCCCGTATCAAAGCACGACTGCGCAAACGGGTAAATAATGATTCTATCCTCAAAGTTGCTGATCTTGAGTTGGATAGTAAAAGTATGGAAGTCAAAAGAAACGGAAAACAGATTCAACTCACACCGCAGGAATTCAAATTGCTTCAGTATCTGATGAATAACAAAGGAAGAATCCTTACTCGCGAGATGATACTTTCACGAATTTGGTTGTATTCAAGTGATGTCGAGACACGTGTTGTAGATGTCTATATGGGGTATCTGCGTAAAAAAGTAGATTCAGGAAACGCCAAAAAATTATTACATTCTGTACGCGGATTCGGATATGTTATTAAAGAATAATCCGGTATTATATGAAGTTTACCCCCGAAGTTTTAAAGATAGCGACAATGACGGGTATGGCGACCTCAAAGGCATTATTTCCAAGCTCGATTACTTCAAGGAATTAGGGGTAAACACGTTGTGGCTCACGCCCTTTTTCCCTTCTCCGATGAAAGACTGCGGCTATGATATCACGGATTTTTGTGGAGTATCCTCCGAATCAGGTACGATGGAAGATTTTCGTGAGCTTGTATCGGAAATACATCAGCGGGACATGCAGATTGTACTGGATATGGTACTCAATCACACTTCAGATCAACATCCATGGTTTCTTGAATCGAGATCCAGTAAAACAAATCCGAAACGAGATTGGTATATATGGCATGATCCCAAGGATGGAGGCATGCCAAACAATTGGAGAAGTGTCTTTGAACCTTCTGCATGGGAATTTGATACAGTGACGGGACAATATTATTTTCATTCTTTTTTGAAGGAACAGCCGGATTTGAATTGGCAAAATCCCGAGGTACGGAAGGCCGTAAAACGTATTTTTGCATTCTGGATGGATGAAAAGGTAGACGGATTTCGGCTGGATGCGATCAACTATCTCGTGAAGCACTCTGACTTTCCCGATGAACCGATAAATCCTCATTATAATCCTGAGATACAATCCCCCTTTTATCAATTGCAGCACATCTATATGAAAGACCAGCCGGGATTATTTCCGTATGTCAAAGAGATTGCGGAGTATGTATATATGTATGGTAAAGCGTTTCTGATTACGGAAGCGTATCCTCGGGTAGGAGAAAATCCGATCCCTCACTATATGAAATTTTATTCGGTTTCTGCGTATAAAAATATCATTCCTTTTAATTTTGAATTTATTACCCTCGCTTGGGATGCGCAGGAGTATCGGCATTTTATCAATGCATTTCTGCGCGCGATAGATAAGGATGATATCCCGCAGTTTGTGATGGGCAATCATGATCGATCCCGGTTAGCTTCCCGAATCGGTGAACAAGCGGCTCGTACGGCAGCTGTATTATTATTAACGCTTCCCGGCATCCCTGTTATCTATTATGGGGAAGAAGTAGGGATGCAAAATGTACGGCCAATTCCGCCGGAGAAAATACATGATACCAAAGAGTATCGGTCACCCGGTTTCGGCCGGGATCCATTCCGCACGCCGATGCAATGGAATGATACCCTTTTTGCTGGTTTTTCAGAAACAGAACCATGGTTGCCATTCGAAAAGGAATTTCATATTCGAAATGTGGCATCCGAGCAAAAAGATTCAGATTCAATGTATATGTTATATAAGCGGCTTTTGCGTTTAAGAAATGATCCCGATGGAGTATTAGCCAAGGGGATGTATCAGGAGTACGATCCGCATAATGACAATATTTTTGCGTTTACTCGCATTTATAACGAGAGAGAATATCTCATCGCGCTCAATTTTTCAGGTGAGGATAGGACGTGCGTCTTGCCGGACGAAAACTTCCAACTGCTTCTCAGCTCAGTTTCTTCAGAGAATGGTGAAATGATTTCGCAGGCAGCATATTATCTACAGCCATATGAAGGTATTATTCTTCAGAGAAAATAATTTATCTCATTGCGGGCAGCATTACCTCAACTTTTGTTCCTTTATGTTCTTTTGAAGAAATCCGAATTTTGCCACGATGATTATCGATGATATGCTTTGCAAGCATGAGTCCTACGCCCATCCCTTGTATAGTGCTGGAATGTGCAGTTTTATAAAACCCGTCAAATATTGCCGCAAGGTCCTTTTTGGATATGCCGCGCCCTTCATCCTTTATAGTCAGCGAGAGCATCCCCTGAGACGCTTTGAGACTGATATGAATTTTGGTGTTTGCTTCTGAGAATTTAAGAGAGTTACTGAGGAGACCGGAGACCATTTGTACAAGTTTGTCAAAATCGCCTACGATTTTGACGGGGTGTTGCAAAATTTTATTGGTAAATATGATTTGATGTCCCCTACTCATATCCATCGTGTTTTCCAACGCTTTTTTGATAATATCCCGCATATAGACTTCGTTAAAGACAAAATCAAATTGTCCCTGTTT
>CAZLSZ010000028.1:0-15867 GCA_964562445.1 uncultured Gammaproteobacteria bacterium | reverse complement strand
GTTTTTAAAAAAAATTTTTCATCATCTTCCACAAACGGTACAAGATACGCATATTCATTTATCTCTACGATATAAATTTTTTGATTAGGATACCGTTTTTTATTCGGATGGTCTTGAATATCTAGTATACGATTATTTTTTATTTTTAGAGATTCCCGGTCGTAGCCGAGAATGACAAATAGGTCTGCTTTGCAGGCTCGCAATGACACATAGGGTAATTTTCTAACTTCACAGAGATATGCTTAAGAATGACAGTTATTCGTACCTCAGGGCTTCGATGGGCTGCATCTTCGCGGCCTTGCGTGCGGGATAATACCCGAAAGCGATACCGACACCAGCCGCGACACCCACAGCGATCAGAATCGCGGGGATACTGATAACAAAAGGGATATGCGCAACCTTCGAGATAAGAAACGCCCCTCCAATCCCCACGAGAATGCCGATAATCCCTCCTGCCACAGTCATAAGGACAGCTTCGATAAGAAATTGCGTCATAATATCTTTTTCTTTTGCACCGATTGCTTTAAGCAGTCCAATTTCTTTCGTTCTCTCAGTCACGGATACCAGCATAATATTCATGACACCGACTCCACCGACAACAAGTGATATTGCGGAGATCGCGGTCACCATCGTTGTGAGAAGACCGGTTATCGTTTGTACTGTTGTTAGCATATCCTGCGCACTAGTAATTTTGAAATCACTCTTTTCATCTTCACGCAGTTTATGTCGATCACGGAGCAGGAGTTCAACATCTTCTATTGTCTGATTTAATTTACTTTCGTCATGCACACTTACATCAATTTCCATAATTTTTTCTTCTCCGAGAAATTCTCTAAATACTACTTCGATAGGTATCGTCACAGTATTATTGAGCATCCCACCGGCCATAGCGCTTTGGGACTTTGAAACACCTATTACGCGAAACGGTGTATTGTTAATGCGGATACGTTCCCCGACAGGATTTGTATCTTCACCGAAAAATTCTTTTGCCACATCTGAACCCAACACGGCAACATGCTCAGCTGCTTGTTGTTCTTCTTCACTGATAAACTCACCGTAAATAATATCTGATCGCATAATCTCATTCATGTCTGTTGTCACTCCATAAATTGTTTTCTGCTCTTCTTCTCCATTGGCCACAATTTTACCTGTCGCCATCGAGATATATGCTACTTTCTTAATATTATTTAAAGATGTATCATTTTGTATCGCCTTTACATCACTGACAGTCAACGTATTAACACCTGTTACGATACTGTAGCCTCCTTGTTCACCAGGATTAATCTGAAAATAATCAGTTCCGAAACTCGAAAGCTCGTCGGTTACGAACTTTACTGCTCCCTGCCCAATTGAAACAATCAGGATAACAGACGTAATACCAATGATAATGCCCAGTGTCGTAAGACCTGTACGCATCAGATTTTTGCGAAGCGTCATGTAAGCTGTTTTAAATATTTCAAGATAATCCATATTATTTTTTTGTATCTTTGACGAGTTGTCCGTCAACAATTCTGATGATGCGTCTCGCGTATTTCGCGATGTCTTCTTCATGGGTGATAAGAATGATTGTTTTCCCTTGTTTATTGAGTTTCTTGAAATAATCCATAATTTCATAAGAGGTTTTTGTATCAAGATTTCCCGTAGGCTCATCAGCGAGAATAATCGGAGGATTCATCACAATAGCACGGGCAATCGCGACACGCTGAATCTGTCCTCCGGAGATACTGTTTGAAAGATTATTCGCTTTATTCTCAATCTGCACCTGAGCAAGTGCATCCATGACCCGTTGTTCCCGTTCTTCTTTGGGTATACCGGCATAAAGCATAGGTCGTTCGACATTTTTAAAGACTGTCGTACGGGAAAGAAGGTTAAAAGATTGAAATACAAATCCTATCTCTTTATTACGGATGTCTGCGAGCTGATCACTTGTATAACTCGCGATGTCTTTTCCTTTGAGAAAATACTTCCCACCGGTAGGATTGTCAAGCGCACCGAGAATATGCATCATAGTCGACTTACCGCTCCCTGAAGGTCCCATTATTGCGACAAATTCTCCTTCTTTTATAATTAATGAAACACCATTGAGTGCCTGATAATATTCTCCATCAGCGAGGGGATATCGTTTCGTAATTTGTTCAAGTTTTATCAGTGGAGGTTTTGCTGCCATGATTTAGAAAAAGCCGCCGCCTTGCCGTTGTACTTTCTCATTTGCGAGAGCGGTAACTACTTCCTGACCATCTTGTAACCCTTTGATAATTTGAGTTTTAGCTTCACCCTTCAAACCAATCTCAACGGGCACATATGTAAAATCTTTTTTATCTGCCGTAGGGATACGTACAGCTTTACCACCTTTATATGGTTTCACTGCACTATTGGGGACTGCGAGAACTTTTTCTACTTTATCAACGACGATATTGACATCAGCAGTCATGCCCGGCTTGATACCTTTTGGGGCATTGTGAATTGAAATAAGTACGTTATAGGTAATAACACCTTGGGTATTCGTTCCGATACTATCAACCTGAGTGACTGAGCCTTCAAATTTTCTCCTTGGGAATGCATCCAATGTGATTGATGCTTCTTGCCCTTCTTGGATTTTAGGTATATCTGTCTCATTCAACGAAATTTTGATACTGTAATCCGACGAAAGATTGGCGATCGTGAGTACCGGAGCGGCACTTCCTGATAATCCGGCACTTGCACCACCGGCAGCTGACATGAGCCCTGCTGATGCACCCGCGTTCACATTATCGCCAATTTCTGACGAGAGATTCGCGATGGTACCATTGGTCGTTGCTTTCACAATTGAATTCTGCGTCGCCTGATATGCAAGCCAGGTAGCATTTACTTGCCCCTGTGCGGCTGAGATAGAATAATTTGATTCTTTAAACTTTTTCTCATTTGCTCGAAATGATTTCTCTGTCTGTGTTTCTTCTGCAACCATAGCGAATTTATCTAATTCATTTGGTAGATCAGTTCGATCAATCATTTTCTGTTTGTCTTTTTGTGCAGATAATCTTTGTTGTTGGGCTGCCCACATCTGCGCGTCATTGAACTCCTGCCCCTGCTCAGCAAGTTTTTGATTATTTACGGCATTGAGATATGTGGCATATGCATTCGCTTTTTCGGGTTCTGTCGCTGTACTTCGTACCCGAAAAAGCGCCTGATCAACCGTAACATATTCACCATTTGCTACATACATCTCCTCAATAATACCCGTCGTTGTTGAATAGATATCCACTCGTCCTCCTGCGTTTACATTCCCGGTCTCTGAAACAACTTCTTCAATATTTTCTCTCGTCACTTTTTGTAAGTCATACGGTGGAGGAGCAAACATGGCAGATACCTGACCGATAATGATGGGCAGGAGGATAATGAGCGCAAGAATGGTAAAAACTTTGTTGCGTCTTCGTGTACGTTTAAACCATCTGAAGGGCTTAAGAAGTATTCCTAATATTGCTTTCCCAATTGATTGTAATCGCTGTACCAGCGGCATATTTCGCATATTATTCTATAGACTATTATATCAGTCTCTTTTCAAATAAAAAAGTATTACATTTTAGCAAATTATGTTATACGTTGACCATTATTTTATTATCATGTATGGTAAAATTATGCCTATTCACAAAAAAAGGACAATTGCCAAGAGAAAGTATAAAAAAAATATTCTGAAAAGAGTATCTCGAGGGAGTATTTCCATTAGTCTGTTTCTTGTATTATTAATGGTATTATTAATTTTTTTGGGAAGCCTTTTTATCACGCAACGTAATTTAGCCTCACCATCGCAGAGTACTGGTTCGTTGAGTAAACAAGTACGTGACACGGAGAAGGCTGTAGGTGGAGGACTTGTCCTGCTGGATATATCACCGTATCCCACATCTTTGGGGAATACAAACTGTCAACTTATTACAAATGATATTATAATTTTGGTCGATAATTCAGGCAGTATGCGGGGGAATAAGCTGACAGAAGCCAAAGCCGCTGCAAATTTATTTGTACAATTACTTGCTATCAATCCTGAAAACAGAATCGGACTGGTAGTGTTTAATAAAACAAGTTCTCTCAGAAGTGGATTGACAAATAATTATCCTGCTCTTACACAACAGATAAACGCAATCGGAGAAGGTTCGAATACTTGTATCCAATGTGGAGTACTTGATGGCAATACCGCAATTGCTTCTTCTTCAAGGACAAACGTAAAACGATCAATCGTTCTTCTTTCAGATGGAAAGGCAAATCATGTCAATGGCGTACAAAGTAATACGGCAAAACAAGAAGCATTGGCTGAAATAAAAAAAGGATTCTCTACGAGTCAAATTTCTTATTACACTATTGCGTTTGGGAGAGATGCTGACGCGCAATTTATGCGGCAAGCAGCGATAGAGACAGACGGTGTACAGTTTACATCAGCGGATGAGAAACAATTAAAAGATTCTTTTGCAGCAGCAGCGAACGCTATTTGTTCTGATCAATAACGTTGACAAATATTTCTCAGTTCCATATAGTGAGATTAGTTATTAAAATATAAACTATGGTACAAAGAACATTTAATTATCTTAAGGATCATCAGATCATTTTTGCGCTTTTTCTTATCTTCGTGGGATGGATGTTGTTTGAAATAAAAGATATCATTGTATCCGTTTTTCTTTCGTATATCATCATGGCATCCATGCTGCCTATGGTAGACTACTTAAAAAAACGGAGAGTTCCCAAAGTTCTTGCGGTTATTATTCCGTATTTTAGCGTCGTACTCTTTTTCCTGCTCCTCATCGTACCGCTTATACCATTTTTTACGGGACAAATCGAAGAGTTATTGGTGAGTTTTCCTAAATATTTAGATAAATCTGCACAGGTACTTGGGATACACATGGATGCACAAGCGATTAACAATTACCTCAATGATCAAATGAGTGAAATGAGTAAGAGTGCTTTGCAGGTCACATCCCGAGTATTTGGCGGACTTTTCTCTGTTATCACTGTTTTTGTGGTAAGTTTCTATATGCTCATGTACCATGATAAATTTAAAAAATTTATCGCAAGCATGTCCCCAAAAAAAGATCGTGAACGTGTTTTGGAAACTGTTGGGCTGGTCAATGAAAAACTTGGATCATGGCTGCAAGGACAAATGTTTCTTTGTCTTGCTATAGGGACAATATCAGGTATTGTGCTGACACTTTTAGGTATCCCATATGCACTGCCACTGGCTCTGATTGCAGGTATGCTTGAAGCAATTCCTACTTTGGGCCCGATCCTTTCTGCAATACCGGCAGTGATTGTTGCTATAACCATATCTCCTACAATGGCGTTGGTCATAATCCTTACCTATATACTTATCCAAATGTTTGAAAACCAATTCCTTGTCCCCAAAGTTATGGAGCGCGCTGTGGGATTGAATCCTGTTATCGTTATTCTTGGTGTGTCGATGGGGGCAAAATTATTGGGCGTAATCGGAGCATTACTGGCAATTCCGTTTATTTCTCTTATTATTGTTATCTACAATAGTATAGAAAATCAAAATAGATAACTTATTTCATTGCTACAACCAGCGTCCAAGGGAGTGGAGTCTTTACACATTTTATCCGTAGATGTTTTTCTACAAATTTCTTAAATGAAACTGCATTCCAATGCTGGATATGTTCAGGATGATCACCAAGTTTGAGTATGTTTTTTCCTCTCATGAACCGTTGTATCGTAAAAAGCGGTTCATTGGGGACTGAAAGAACCACATATTTACTTGAAACCCTTTTTAACTCCTGCAGCGCCTTTTCAGGCTCTTCCAAATGTTCCAAAACTTCAGTACAGAGCACTACATCAAAGGTATTTGCTTTATAGGGTAGTTTGTATATATCACCTTTTTGTATTTTTACATGAGGATTAGTTTTTTTTCCGAGTTCAATTGCTTCATCCATATACTCGATGCCCTCTAATGTGTTTCCGACAGAAGCTTTGCGTAGTTTCTCAAGCGTAAATCCTTCTCCTGCACCCACATCAAGGATAGAGTCAGGCTTTAATGATTTTATCTCATCAAGAAGTACCGTTAAAAAATTATTAAGAAAAAATTTACTGATAGGATTTGAATTAGTATGTTTTTGAAAATTGGTGGTCGATGCCATAATGAAGTGAGCGGGTGAAGGGAATCGGACCCTCGTATACAGATTGGAAATCTGTTGTTCTACCATTGAACTACACCCGCTAATACTCTAAAGTATACCAAAAATAATACTATTGCTCAATAAGAATTGGCAAATGTTCGTTTATTTAGCAGAGTGTTATATGCACGAGTTTGAGATCTGAAATAATATTTACTATTTCTTATCAAAGAGATAAATGTAGTTATAAGGTAAAAAATGGTAAAAGGTATAAATAATAAGAAGAAAAAGACGATATAAAATAATTGATAAAATATATTGGTGTTGATATGATGCGTAAATATAATTACAAATGTTAATAAGAGATACAGTAGACTTAATATAGCCATAAATATACTCGCCGCAGCAAGTATCATAAGGAATAGTCCATATTGTGCGGCGAGAAATGTCATGGATGAAAAAAGAATAAGTACGAGTAATATAAATGGCAAAATAAATGTGTATAACAATGTAAAACGATATATATTTCCTTCAACAAAAAGCCATTCTCCTGAAAGTAAAAATTTCATAATATTATTGTTTTCTGTTTTAAATACATTTTTTTCATTATGAGGCATTTTTGTGGTAAAAAAATTTTTATCAGTTGATACAAATGATGGTATTTTTTGTAATATAATTTTTTTCTTTAAATCAAAAAATGGGTTTTCTGCATATTCATTTAAACCATTTAACTTCAGTAATACTGATCTTCGATAAAAAGTTAGTGTTTCTTCAAGAAGGAGAATATTACTTTCAACCAAAAGAGGGATATTAATAACATTTCTAAAGAAATACGTAAACAATTTCATAATACTTTTCAGACCGAAAGGATTGTATTCGCTGGATATACCAGATTGTAGAACTGCGATTTCTTTCATTTGGAGTGTCGCATTCGCGATTGCATAGAGAGACGAATTTGGTATATCTCCTGCCTCAAATATTGCGACAATATCATTTTTTGCGTAGTATATACCATAATTTATTGCATGCTCTTTTGTATCAGGCGAGTCATAATAACTATATATATAAATATTTGATTCGGGAAGCGATTGACGGACAATCTCAACCTCTCTATTTGTACGAAAATCATTATATTTCGTGATTACTACTATTTCCTTTTTTGTATTTGGATATGTAATCGCATCCAACGCATATAACGTTTGTACGATGTTTTCACTCACCTGATACGCCGGCACAATTGCAGAAAACGAATACTGTGGAGAGTATTTATCGATATCGGTTATCTCTCTTTTTTTAAATATATGAGACAGAATATTTTGTATTAATAAGTTGATGCCTATTAATAAATAAATAATCAGAAAAGACATAAGTAGTACGTATAAGAAGAAAAATACGTTATAAAAATGCAATAGATTAAATTTTCCAAGTATTTGTAAAAGCAAACCCACGAATAAACCAGCAATAAAATAAAGAACAATTATTTTAGACCATTGTTTTTTAGAAATGTAGAGTGACTGAGTTGATTTAATATAACTCATAATATAATTTTTATATACAAAATATGGATTTGCATTATACGTTTATTGATCGTGATAGTCAACAAATTATTGCTTATTTAGTAAAAGAAGTATATAATCCGATAGTTTTTTGATATGAGACAGTTTGTGCGAAAAAACAGAAAAAAAAGGAAATATATACGTCATATAAAAGTAGAAAAAAAGATGGTTAAAAAGGTTGAAAAAAAACCGGTGAAAATTACTGTTAAAAAACCTACTTTAAACAAAAAAGTTTTTTCTCATTTTAACCTTAATACTATACGCCTTCCCGCGCTATCTTTACCGTTGAGACGTTTTATAAAATTTTTGGGAAGTATTTGTATAATTTCTTTTGTATTAATTACCATTTATTTCATCTTGAAGAATATTTCTTATACAGCATCGACAATATTTGCCCCAAAAATCGAAATACCACAAGATGCCATAAAAAATAATATTATTGATTTTTTTGCATTGATGGGGAAAGGAATAACCTCAATAATTGATGTAATCGGTAATTTTTTAATGAGTATACTTTGGGTCATTATACAGATATGGAATGGGATCATTGGGATACTATCGGGAATATATAATGGTTTTGTTATCTTGATAGCATTTATTATTACAGTGTTAACTAAACTTTTTTCAGCTCTCATGACATTTTTTAATGTTCTGTATATATTGCTCGTACAATTTTTAAGTTTTATTTGGTATACGATAGTTGTAACTACTACTTTTATAGTAAATTGGATAACAATAGTATGGCATTGGATCTCAATACAAACAGAACGTTTTTTTTATTGGCTTGGCACGCCATTTAGGATATTGGGAGTTTTCTTTGATATGATGAAGCCATACCTCATGATACTTGGACATCATATTCAAGGAGCATTCGATGTATTACGCGACGGATTTAAAACATTGACCTCAATAGGTTCAATGAAATAACAAATTTATTTTATATAGCTTGAATAATCTATGTGGTTTAAGTACAATACAAGTTATTAGTTCTTAGTTTTCAGTTATTCGCCGCGGTGGCCTGCCCGCCTAAGATCGCTCTTTGAGCCGCAGTACAAATGTACTAAGGCGAAAAGAAAGATAAGGAGGGTGGAATGAGCCGAAGGCAAATAGTATAAATAAAGGAAGTTCTAGTTGTAAGTTTTTAGATTTAAGTTTTTAGTTATTAGCCGCGGTGGTGGAATGGCAGACACAGAGGCCTTAAGAGCCTCCGTCAGCAATGACGTGCGAGTTCGACTCTCGCTCGCGGCACAACTTTTGCGGAGCAAAAGAACTTTAAAATAAGAACGTTGAACCTTGGAATAAAATATGTTGTTTAGATTTAGAGATTTTCCTGTTTATAAACAATCAAAAAGGTTCAGGAAAACTGCTAAAAAAGTATTAGGTAAATTACCTTCAAACGAATTTTGATTAGTTGACCAAATTTACAGAGCTGCAAATTCAATCTGTCTAAATATCGCCGAAGGATCTAACAGGCTATCTGATAAAGATAAGGCACATTTTTTTAATCAGGCTGCTACTTCCTTAGAAGAAGTAATTGCCGGATTTGATCTATCTTTAGATGATGGTTATATAACACAGGAAGATATGGATATGTTATTATCAGAAGGTGAAAATGTTGGGAAGCAACTAATTGCTTTTTCTAAAAGTTTGACAAGAAATATTTCTTAGTTCATATTTCTACGTTCATAGTATTTATGTAATAAATTCGGGGACTAGCTCAGTTGGCTAGAGCGCGCGGTTTGGGACCGTGAGGTCGGAGGTTCGAGTCCTCTGTCCCCGACAAATATATAACGCTTAGGATGAAAATGCTTTTTCTATTTTCTCAACGCGCTTTACCACACCATCAAATTCCTTTCGAGTTGGTGCATCATCATCAAGATATGCAAGATGCTTGCCTTGTGTATCCAATCTCTCATGCACCTCTTTAAATCCATTCTTCATTTCTTCCCTCAATACCGCGAGTTCTTATATTGTTTTTATAAGAACATGGAGCATATCCTTAGTAGTCATATATTAAATATAATGCAATTTTATATCTCTTCAATGAAATATTCAGATAAATTTGAGCACAAACCACTCTTTTTTAAGCCTAAAATCTATTTAAATAGAAGGGGTAATAAAAAAGATTTTTAATAATAATTACTGAAGTTACTGACGTATACTTTATATCTTCGGTGGTTGTGTAGGAGGTATTGCATCATCAAGAATAGCTTTTACTCCTTCTCGGGCAATTTCTCTATATCCGTACCATGCGTCTCTATTTGTAGGATCTTGCGCGAGAAGAAATTGCCGATTAGTGCGCCAATCAATAGCACGAAAATCTACACCAATTGTATCCGTATGCAATCCTTTTGTAATGGGAATAGTTACACTAAATATGCTAATTGTATCTTTTCCATCAGTATTATGTTTACTGATATATGCTATTCTTTCATCAAATGACGCAAATATTTCACCATCATAAATCGGTCTTCTTATTACATAGCTTCTTTCAACCTTTTCATCTTCTTTTACTTCTTGTATTTTGCCACTGGAGATGATTACTGCACGTAAATCTTTACCCACTTGAGTCATTTGGGATTTTAGATCATCGAAATCCTTTATCATCGTTTCATCCATTTCTACAAATCGGGTAAGATTTTCCAGAGCATGTTTGTATGCTTCACCTGTAATATTCTCTTCCGGTAGCCCTTCATTATATTCGACCATAATGCGATTTTCCTATATCACTATTTGTTAGTCAAGAGTGCAACAATAATTACGTAAATGACATCTTATATTACATAATTATTACAAATTTTCCTAAATAAATTGTGGTGTTATATATAAAATTTCTTATAAAGTAAGAGTAATGTAAAATACCTGACATGTCTATTTAAGGTTAGCAGCATATGATATAATGCAACCCATAATATTAATTATTGAGATTGGGGGTGAATTTACATGAATAAATATATCACAACAGCGCTTGCTACTGCAGCGTTTCTTATCAGCGCAACAGCAGCTCATGCTGCGCCATGGACTCCAGCCGAACAATATGCGGTAAATGATAAATATGTCGCATATTACGATGAAGGCAGACACGCAATCCCAGGAGAATCAAATGATCAATACTATGGTCGCGATCTTGTGATGGCACGTGGAAATAGCGGACAATTTCATCAATGGTTTGAAGGAACAAATCCTGATGGCGAATATGTCGCTATTCATAGTGTCTGGAATCTTGCGCATAACGGAAAGTGTCCGAATCAATGGATCACTATACCAAACGCATCAGCGCAATGGGGAGATTATCTGGTCGATGGAGCAACATATTGCGTCAGCAATAATTACTACCAAGGAACCAAATAAGTACTCATTCAGGCAAACAAAAAAGCTCATTATTGTATTAGTGAACTTTTTTTATGAAATAAAACTGCACAATGACTTGTGATATACATTGCATTTTATTTTTTTTCTGCGCATAATTATCTTATGAATAATGAAGACAATGTATCGCAACCACTACAGAATATACTCACAAATACTATACAGGCCAACAATGATTCTATCCAAACACAGGAGCAAAATACATCACAACCTAAATCTCCTTTAGTATATCTGCCATTTCTCCTATTACTTCTCATACTCTTGGGTGGGATCTTTTATTATGGTATACAATCACAAAAAAATACTTCTCAAACATCAACGACATCTGAAGACAACAAAATTAATCAATCCCAACCATATACCGCAACTTCTCAAGAAACAATAAATAAATGGAAAACCTTTATTGATCCTCAAAAACGCTTTACTTTTGCGTATCCTGATTCATGGACTGAACGAAAAACTCCATATTCAACTGCCGGTGAGCTTACAATCTATCAAGCTGCGTTTGTTAATGAAAAGAATACTGATCCGTACAGTAAAGGGGTGATTGTGGGTATTTATCCGGGGCTTGGCAATCTCACTCTTGAAGAATTTCTTAAAACAAAATGGTATACTTCCCAGGAATTTACACCAGATGTCGCTGCTGCCTTTATAAGTAATATTCGCATAGCAGCAGCGACAAAAGATATACCGTTTGAACAATGCGAAGAATTATATCTCAAAAATGGGATAGCAGGTTATGCTGTATGGAAAAGTATGGGTAATGATGGCATATTTATCATTGCTCGAAATATGTCATACTCATCTTTCGATTCTCAAGGAGATGATTTTCGTCAAATAATTACTTCATTTAAGATATTATAATTTCTCTATAAAAAATACTATATGTATGAAATTTGTAATATTTTCAATCAACATATTGATATTATAGGTCTATTAATATATAATAATAGATATGAAAAGTACTATTGCGGCAGCGGTAACAACATTTTTTCTTTTATTAAGCGCAAATCTTGCATTTGCCTGATAATAGTATAAAGCAAGTAATTACTTCATTGAAACTGACTTATTACTCACTGCGTTTGTATGCGCTATCAGGTTCTCTTCGCTTATTTCTACATCTTGACCTTGCCTTCTCACAAGAATAATCCATACTGAGATTGCTATAGCTGCAATTCCTCCTACTGCGAGCCCCCATCGTGGAGATACATACTGAGATATCGCGCCGATAATAGGTCCCCCAAATGGTGTTGATCCCAAAAGACTTATAGACCATAATGACATGACTCTCCCTCTCATCTCTGGCGCAGTTCTTATCTGTAAAAGAGAATTTGCCAAAGACAAAAAATTAATAGATAAAAACCCCACCGGTACCATTGCCAAAAGCGCGATAGAAAGAGTAGGCGCAAACGCGGCGAATAATACTGCCAACCCAAAACCAATTCCTGTGTTCGTCACCGCGTGCAGTGATGTTTTCATCCTGGAGGCGGCATACAGTCCTCCCAAAACTGAACCGATTCCCAACGCAGCGTATAACATCGCCAGACCATCTCTCCCGTCATGAAAAGTAAATTCAGCGAGAAGAGGAAGTGTCACAGCAAATTCAAAAGTAAAAACTCCCGTCACAAAGATCATCAAAATGTTGTAGCGTAAACGCGGATTAGAGGCTATATATCGTATCCCTGTAATTACTCCACTTTTCTTTTCAGATGCATGTCTCACCGGACGTAATAAGTCACCCCGAATCATAAAAAGCGCTACTAGTACCCCTACATATGAAATCGCATTGATAAAAAAACAAATAGCTAATCCAAATGTGGGAACAAGTAATGCAGTAAGAGAAGGACCGATAATTCTGGCTACATTGGTCATGGAAGCGTTTAAACTCACCGCGTTTTTGATATGTTCTTTACCTACCATCTCAAAAATAAAACTTTGATTGGCAGGGTGTTCAAATGCCGTCAGTATCCCCATTGTAAAGGCAAACCAATAGAGGAGCCACATGGTCATAATGTCATAATAAACAAAAATAGTCTGCATGAAACTCAAGAGACATGCAAGAGACAAGGAAATAATAAGAATTTTTCTTTTGGAATATCTATCCGCGATAAATCCACCAAATGAACCCAAAAAAAGAATGGGCGAATACTGAGCAGCAATCAATAATCCCAAATCAAGACCTGATCCTGTCAATTGCAGCATAAGAAGGGTTTGGGCAACAGCCTGCATCCAACTGCCTGAGAGAGATAGCATCTGTCCGACAAAAAACAATTTATAGTTATAAATATCTAGAGATGAAAATGTCAGTTTACTGTATTTTCTTACTTTTTCCATAGTTACTGTATACCGCCGATTCTATACATGATCATTATGAAAGAATTAACAACATAGAACGGAGGGAATAATAGGACATATTTATTGTAGCCTAATGCACATGACTGTACAATATACTCATTTATTTTTTGAAATTGTATGATTGTTCCTAACTCTCTTCATATTTAGGAGGTTCTTTCCCCAAAGCCTTCAGAGAATAATCCAACAACTCTTTCATCTCACCGCGTCTGTTTTGACTATTGAGAATTATTCCCACAATTTTGTGTCCATCATAATCAAGATAGGTGATAAGACAAAGGCCTGCTTCAGGGGTATAGCCTGTTTTTACGCCTTTGACGCCTGGATAGGTTGTAAGCAAATTTGTCTCATTGACAAGGGTAAAAGCAGGGTGAGTAGATGTTTCCGGAAGCTCATATTCAGCAGTGGAGACAATTTCACGAAATAGAGGAAATTTTTCAAGCGCGTATCTTGTCATTACGAGGAGATCATTTGCAGTGGTATATTGCACACCATCACCCTGAAGGCCTGATGGGTTAGAAAAACGGGTATTGATAAGTCCCATGGCGAGTGCTTTGTCATTCATCGTTTTCATAAACCCATCTCTTCCGCTGTGATAATTGTATGCAAGCACTTCAGCAGCATCATTTCCAGACGGCAACATGAGGCCATACAGTAATTCTTTACGCGAGAACACTTGTCCGGGATTTACCCCCATACTATCTTCACCCACAATTGCTTCTTTGGGGACATAATATTTATCATCTGATTTCGGATTCTCCAATGCGATTATTGCTGTCATAATCTTTGTGAGTGAGGCCATAGGCATACGTTCTTTGGCATCACGCTGGTAGAGAATTTTATTTGTAGTCAAATCATACATCAGAATTGATTGTGCAGTCAGTGATTCCATATCGCCGTTATTTCCCACAATTTGTTCCAGAACCGGTGACCAGAAGTCCAAAAGATGTACCTGTGTATTCTGTTTAACAGTTAAAAAATCGGGGATAGGGGAGGATAGTGTAGGATTTTTACGAATAACCGGATCGAGAAAATACCACAACGCTGCAACAATAATAAAGCTTAACGGAATTATGATGCGTAATGCGTGTATAAAGCGTTTCAATCTTGATGGTGGGTCAAACGGATGCATATGATGTGTTTATGGTATAATTTTAGATGAAATATTTCAAGTTTTATGGCTAGATTATCATTCCGAACCTGATCCCCATGCCCGCAATGCTACGCATATGCGTTGCAGGCGGGGGGGCTCTCAGTTATGAGAAACATCGTTATTTCGTTAGAAGTTTAGTTATACCAAATATAAAACATAACCAGTCTAGAGATTCCCAGTCAAGCTGGGAATGACAAGAGATTGTCATTCCTGCTTTGCAGGATCGCAATGACAAAGTACATATGAAAAAAACGACCTTATCACTCCTCAATTTTAATACATTAGGAACAATTTTTTTTGCCCCAAATATCACAAAACGATATAAAAAAATCGCTGAAGAGATAACCAAACGTGATATTGACATCGTACATCTGCAGGAGATATCGACATATTTCAATCTATCCATCCTTAAAAAGCATATGCACGCATATCCCTATTGTATCTATAAAAAAGGTGTAGTAGGACCCAAAGGAGGGTTAGTCATTTTTTCAAAATATCCGATAAAAAATATACACTATTATACATATAACGCCCTCGGCTCCTATAGGAATGTGACGTTTTATACCAAACTTATTCGTAATGGTATCCTTTCCTGCGATCTGACGGATATACCACTGAAGCTCATGAATACACATCTTGTGACGGATTTTAACTCCGCATTATCACCTGATAATAACTTTTATTATTTGGTAGAAGGACAAATTATGGAAACAATATGTGAGGTAAAACGGGCACATGATAAGAATGCCGTTATTATATCAGGCGATTTCAATATGTCTCCTCAATCACCTCTTTATAAGAAATTTAGAGGACAAACAGGCTGTATCGATCCGTTTTCCACAAAACCCCATGACACATATTATCCTGACCGGATCGACTATACTTTTAAAGCAGCAGCCTCAGCACAGATCGATTATATTTTTCTTGCACAAAAAACGAAAAAATTTGATACTATAGAGACAGACTATATGTTTGAGGAGAAAGTACGGCTTGATCGCAAACATACAAGTTATTTATCAGATCATAGCGGTTTGTTTATAAGGTTTTCTCTAGAAGGATAAGCATTGTATATTGACAAAGCTCATCCATTGGATTACGCTTATAATATGAGACTGTCCATGAGAAATAATCCAACCTCTTGAATTTTGTTTTTGGGGAAATTCAAGAGGTTTTTCTTTTGTACAGCGTCTACTTTTCTACCGGTCATCATGTATCATTTATCGTGGGTAAAGAGCATATGGTAGCTTGTAACGTTGGTGATATAAGTGATCGGGAAGGGGAGTGTGTATTAGTGATCTTATCGATAGAGACATCGACTGAGGGCAGCAATCACTAGGACATATATTCT
>CAZLSZ010000027.1:0-16152 GCA_964562445.1 uncultured Gammaproteobacteria bacterium | reverse complement strand
CCAGTACGAAGATATAATCCCGAACGGAATGTCGTAGTTCTTGGAAGAATAACAGCAGAAAGATCAATCGGAAGATTAATTTTTTCGATCGTCTTTACCAAAAAGAAGTCACCGGGTTTGATCTTAATGGACTGTGGTTTCTTTTCATCATATATGATGACCGAGGTAATATCCGGCGTCTGACGATGGGTTTCTCCGAGGAATGCTTTCCCTGAAATTTTGAAGACTTCACCGAGTCTGAGATCAAATCCTGCTCCTTCAGGATTGGTAAGCTCTCTTTCTGAAAGATGTTCGACAAGTTTTACTTTTTTTACTAATTGCAGTAATTTCTTCGGACCCAGTACCATAATTTATTTCTCTAATCTAGCGTATTATCCCTTTCTTTGCAAGCACCTTTTTAAGGGCATCATGCACCAATTCTTTACTAAGTAATTTCCCTTTTTCATCCAAACATGAGATCGCTTCCCAATGAGGAAAATGCTTCGCAAGCCAATGATATGTCTCTTCGGAATGTTTTAAATAAATAGTGCTTTTCTCAACGATGTCCTTTTTCTCTCCTTTTCGATATGCCTGCTCACGGTCCTCATTCTGCATCAACTTTTGCGCTGTTTTGTACGGCACATCCAGAAATAATACGATATCTTCTTTCGGAATTTTATTTACCTCATATTCAAGCTGTGTATCCCAAGTAAGAAATTTATCCCGTTCAGTTTCTCCCAACCGACCCGCCTGATGCGCCATATTAGACGTAGCATATCTATTTGAGATAACGATATAGCCATCTTTCAGCCACTTTTCCATCTGTTCCTTTGCTTCCTTGCGGTCAAGAGCAAAAATAACAGAGATAAGATACGGATGCACCTGATCGAGTTTACCGAACTCCCCCCTGAGGAAACGCGCCACCATATCTCCGTAAAATGAGGTCTCATATCGTGGGAAATCTATTGTTTTAAATGGTATCTTTTCTTTTTTTAAATATTTTTTCAACAAATTAAGCTGCGTGGTCTTTCCTGAACTATCAATTCCCTCGATAACAATTAATTTCCCTTTCATAATTATTTTTTGTTCTTTGCCAAACGAACAATAATATCATTCGTAACGTCTTCAAGTCGTTTCTCCCCATCAATAATAATAAATTCGTCCTTAAACTGATTGACAACCCACTGATATCCCTGAATCAACTGCTGCAGTTTTTCTTTTTTTTCGTAAATATCTCTTTCGCCGCCCATGAGTTTCATCCGTTTCATCACAGTATCGACAGAGACATCCAGAAAGAACGTTTTATCCGGAAGGATAAACCTGTGATACATTGAAAGAACACCCTGCGCGACAAGAATCAGGTCAGCGTCATTGCGGGTATATTGCTTTCCTCCCGCATCCAGCACACCATACACGAGCGCAGACCAAAAATTTCTTGATGACAATACTATTTTTCCTTCTTTCAATGCAGGGAGAATGATTGTCTCATGATTGACTACTCTGTCGGCAGTATATAAATATTGTAATGCGGTAGACGGGAACTTTTTCTTTTTGGTAATAATATCCCGTACAAGTCTTCCTGCGGGCAGATCATCATTCGGCTCACTGGTGATAATTACCTCTTTTCCCTTACTTTCAAAGTATTTTTTAAGCTCTTCAACCTGTGTTGTCTTTCCACACGCGTTCACTCCTTCAAATACAATATATTTCCCTTTATGTGGATTCCGTTTAAAATCGAGTTCAAATTCGACGTGGTATTTCATAAAAACTACTTTTCGTCCTGATGAATTCTGCTTTCTTCAGGCCCCTGCTGGAATTTATACTTGGCGAATTTCTTACTTGTATACGGGATTGTCGCTGGTGAAGAAAGTTCTTCAAATGTCATTGCGCAAATCCGCATCCCGACTGTCAGTTTAATTGCCATTCTTCCCAAATTTCCTAATTCCAAAACTGGCTTCCCGTCCCAACCCGGATCAAAAATTGACGCTGTTGAATGAACGACTAGCCCCAATCTTCCCAATGAAGAACGTCCTTCAAGTCTGCCCATGAGATCGGCAGGAATTTTTACATGCTCGTGCGTCACCGCCAATACAAAGTCTCCCGGCTGCATGATAAACTCTCCACCTTTGCCGACAGTAATCACTTTGGTAATCTCATTGCTGTAATCCTTTTTAGCAGGATCAATATAAGGATATTTACTGTAATCAAATACCCGAAACGTATTACCAAGACGTAAATCGATAGAGCATGATCCAAGCTGTGTTTCAAAATCCGGTTGGGGTTTTATAACGATTCGTTTGCTGCGTAGAGCTTTTTTGATATCCTGATCTGACAAAATCATAGAAGAAGTGTACCATGTATTTTTCATTTTAACAATCAACATTTTTCCCCACAATCCCATCTTGACACGCCTTCTGAACTCTTATACGATAAAAACACGCCTATTTATAAAAGCGTTTTTGTACTATGCCAAAAAAAAAGAAACTTACTCTTGTTGCATTTCTTTTCCTCTTACTTATCACTATCCCGGTAACACTTATTCTCATATCACAGCAGCAAGACACGCGAAGTAAAGCTGCCGCATCCACAACAATGTATTTTGAGCCAGTCTCTTCTTCAACTGCACCGATTACAAAAAATGTCGGAGACACTATTGATTTAGATATCTATGTCGATCCGGGATCCAACCTCGTAACTTTTATCAGGTATCAAGTAACTTTTGATACAACAAAACTACAACTTTCTACGACAGAACCTATTACACTCAACAAAGCTATCTTTTCCAGTGTAGAGGGTCCTGTTGTAGCAAACGGAACAGTTGCACAGTCTGTTTCAATCGGTTCGGATCCGACCAAAGCGATACAAAAAGTCACAAAAATCGGCACATTACATTTCAAAGCAATTGGTCCTACAGCACAAACTCCTACGTCAATTGTATTCGGAAACCTCACGCAATCCCTATCTTCAGCAGGATCAGATCAGGCAAGTCAAAACGTCCTTTCCTCGACAACCCCCGCAAATATCATTATCAACGGGACAGCAAATACTTCCCCCCAGCCTAGTATTGCAGCCACTTCTGTTCCCCAACCGACGATTAGCGGGACATCCGTAGCGTTTACTATTATCCTGCATGGGATAGGTGTCGGTGGAGATAATCCGAATCCGACAGGAAATTCGATGAGCAATAAAAATCCTCTCCATCCGCAAAGAAATCTTGCGTTTGATGTAACTGACACAAATAATAATCTTGTCGCAAGTGGATCTGCGCCTATCAGTTTTGAACCCAATGAGGGATTCTTTACCGGCAGAGTCGGTTTGGATAAATCAGTTCCTCCGGGAAATTATAATATAAAAGTCAAAACTGACGGATATCTCAGAAGACTCGTCCCCGGAATTGTGCAAATAAAGGCAAATGAAGAAAATAAATTAGCGGTAACGCATCTGGTGGCAGCAGATACAAATGGAGATAATTTTCTCAATGTCATTGACTATAATGCCCTTCTTGATTGCGGATATGGACGAGTAGATCCACTACCGATGAGTGACGCAAACGCGCCATTTAATACCCAAGAGTGTCAGGTTCACAAACCTGTCATAAACGTAGACGTAGATGATAACGGTGTCATAAACAGTTATGACTACAATTTATTTGTGCGTGAATTATCCGTACAAAATGGAGACTAATATATGAAACGATTTAAAGATAAACAAAAAGTTATTTCATTAACACTCGTAGGTATAGCGTATGCTCTGATTGTGCTGCCTCTAATTGTTAATAATTTACAAAAGCAGCAGGCACTCAAAAGTAAAGCTGAGATTACTCAAGAAAAGATAGTACCGGAAATCGCGGATTCCGCCGTAAATGCCAATGCGCAATCATTGTGCATGACAAACGGTACAGTAGAGATTGGTGTTTCGTACACAAATACCGATCAAACAAAATCAGTAACGGTAAAATCCACAGACACAGCTTCAGGTAAAACAATTGATCTTGGTACGATTGAACCGGGAGAAACAAAAACAGGAGCTATCATCGGTGATAAAAGCACGGTAAATGCCGGAAACATAACATACACCGTAGCATATACTGAGACACCCGCACAAACTCAACAAAAAACAGCCACGTATACTGCGAAAACATGCGTCCCCGTTACCCAAGCAATACTAAGCCAAATAACCTCCGATGCGCCGGCATCATGCGGAATAGTAACCACGGATATCGTACTAGTTATGGATCGTTCCGGCAGTATGGGAGAAAATAATAAGCTTACCCAGGCGAAAAATGCTGCAAAAAACTTTATTGATGTTGTTTCCAAACAGGAAATAACCACGCGGATAGGTATGGTGGCATTTTCTACCACCAGCACATTGAGTAGTCCTCTTACCACAGATATCACTACTCTTAATTCTCAAATCGATGCGCTTACCGCAAAAGGCAATACATGTCATGAATGCGGTATAAAGACCGCAAATAATGAAATCGCGACAAAAGGGCGTGCGGGAGTCAAAAAAATCGTACTCCTTCTGACTGACGGAGAAGCAAATACTATTGAAGGAAATACAAACCAAGTTGGGACCACAACCGCCTCAGCAAAGGCTATGGAAGCTGTAAAAGCAGGATTTAATCAAAGCAATACGGTTTTCTTCACAATCGGATTTGATATGGATAATGCAGCTGCCAAACAACTGTTGACGGACATCGCAGCCGTAACCGGCGGCAAATACTACTTCCCCGCTCCATCAGAACTTGATGGCGTGTATCAGGAAATCTCACAACTCATCGGCAAAGGAATTCTCGGAGGATTTGTCTTTAATGATCTTAATCTGAATGGCGTGTATGATACAAATGAACCGAAACTTTCGGGATGGAATATTCAGGCAACATATGCGGGCGGATCCAAAACAGCCACAACAAATACAGACGGGAGCTATAGCTTTACAGGCCTTTGTGACGGGCAGTATAAACTTTCGCAAAGCATGAAGGCGGGATGGTCACAAACGATGCCAGCAAATACCCAGCCGTATACGATTGATATTAAAAATGCCAGTCAGTACACAAATAAAAACTTCGGAAACACTGATAAAGCCAGATGCGGAGACGGTATTGATAATGATAATAACGGATATAAAGACATCGATGATTCTTCCTGCCACACAGATGGTAATCCCAAGAATCCCAATTCCTATGTACCCACCAAAGATGGTGAACATGGCGGCGGTAATACCTGCGCGGATTCCAAAGACAATAATGGCAATGGTTTAATTGATGGAGCTGATCCGGCTTGTCACACAGACGGAAATCCACAAAATCCGGGCTCATATGATCCCAATAAACAAGAAAGCGCCCGATGCAATGACGGGATAGACAATGACAACAATGGTGTGAAAGATACCGATGATCCTTCATGCCATACAGATGGTAATCCCAAAAACCCTGCCTCATATGATCCAAATAAAGATGGTGAAAAAAATGGCGGCAATACCTGCGCAGATGGAAAAGATAATAATGGAGACGGGACAATTGATGGCGGTGACCCTGTTTGCCATACAGACAACAATCCCCAAAATCCGGGGTCATACGATCCTTCACGTCCTGAAATACTTCCCACAGCAAGCCTACTTCTCGATGTCCTTCTTGACGGTATCGGAAGCCGTGGGGATAATACCAACCCGACAAATAGTTCATTGAGCAATAAAAATCCGAAACATCCGACTATTACCGCGGACATTCAAGTATATACACTAGACAATCAAGTCATTGCATCAGGTGCAGGCACAATAACATACAATCCAACATTGGGAAATTACAAAGGTGATATCCCCATGAAAACAGGATTTCCTACAGGTAAATATGTCGTTAAAGTTAAAGCTGATACCTATTTAAGGAAACAGGTAAATGGTATTCAAACAATTACCGCCGGACAGAAAAATCAAATCCCGCAAGTCGCTCTTGTGGCAGGAGATGTAAATAATGATAATAAATTAAATATATTGGACTACAATCTTATTCTGGACTGTTATAGTGATTTATCCAAAGCTCCAAATTGCACTGTAGCTGAAAAACAGGTTAAAACAGATATCAATGATGACGGACTTGTAAATCAAATTGACTATAATCTTTTCATACGCGAAATCTCAACACAACCGGGACAATAATATATGCAACTATGAATCGCATTGAAACGGCCATTTCCACCCTTCTATTTATAATACTTTGTCTTTTTTATACTCCTTTTGTTACCTCTGCAAATGCGCAAGTAGGAAATATTTCCGAACTAAACTTCGGCATCAATAACTCATATCCTTGGATACAATCCGTTTGCGGAGATATCAGGATGGATAATGGTCTGACCAATAAGGCTCCATTGGGACAATCAACCATCACAACAGACACATCCTGCACTTCTCCGGGGATATTATTTATCGGAAACGGCGTTTCTAATTTCGGACAAGGACAAGCATCTACCAACAACCGAATTGTCGGAGGGACAATTTATCCTGAAGTCTACTCATCTTCAAGTAGAGGCGGTATTTTTTCATCATACAATTACCTAAATCAGAAAACACAAAGCGCAGATATAGAAATAACCAATTTATCATCTGTATGTAACCTGACAAACTGCACATTACCTAATAATATAAAAAAGGGAATTTATCACGCCAACAGCGATGTCGCTCTTAATTCCTATACATTTGGCAATAATAATAATTATATTTTCCTTGTGAATGGTAACCTCACTTTTAAAGGAAATATACTGACTCCCGTATCATCTACCACAATATTCTCCGCTTCAGGAAATATTATAGTGCTACCCTCGGTAGGAAGCACTCCAGATATCACCACTCCTCATTTATCAGGCATATTCAGTACAGACAGAGCGCTTATTTTGCCGAGCAACAACAATTGTACGGATCTACGATTAAATATAGAAGGTTCTGTCATTGTTAACGCTGCCCGGACCGGCAGCCAATTGCAAAATAAGCGCGATTTGTGCGCAGATAATGGCACATATCCGACTCTCTCCATAAAACAACGTCTTGATTTTATTCTTAATTTTCCGGAATTAATAAAGATACAAAATACTGTTTCACAAGAAGTCGCGCCATAATGTATACTAATTATAGCTATGAAAGTTAAACAGAAAAGAAAATCATTTTTTACGAAAATGGTTGGATTCAGACCACGTATTGCTCTTGCCGCTATTATCTTGATTGCTATTCTCGTCGCGTTTTTTACTATCAGAAGTGAAGCAGCAACAGCATGGCCGCTTAAAGTTGGTCCGACCGGTAGATATCTGGTAGACCAAAACGGAAAGGCTTTTCTTTACACGGCAGATACAGGGTGGAGTTTGCTTCACTCATTATCCGTTTCATCAGCAAAGAAATATATAGATATCCGTAAAGAGCAAGGATTCAATGTAATCATGTCAAGCATCGCAGGATTTGATAGAAGAAAAGTAGGTCCGCACGGATCAGCTTTTGAAGGAGATGATCTCACCAAACCTAATGAACAATATTTTGCGGCAGTTGATGAAATACTCCAATATGCGCAATCCAAAGATATGGTTATTATGATGGGACCTCTATGGATGGCAGATAATGGAGGCCGTGTAGGAGGCAGGCTTCCCTCAGATGATGAATTCCGAAGCTATGCGGCATATTTAGGAAATCGTTATAAAAATACCGGAAATATTGTCTGGTTTGTGGGTGGCGATGATGATCCTAATAGAAATATTGATAAAATAAAGATTCTTGGTAACGCCCTCAATCAGGCAGATCCTAACCATCTGATTACTTATCATACATGGAATAAAGGTCTCAATGTAAAAGACGAAGGATGGCTTGATTTTAATTCATTCCAATGGAACGCAAATACACCTCCTTATAGTTATCAGGATATTTCAGAAATTTATAATACCACCCCTATTAAGCCCGTATTTGATATGGAACCCTCCTACGAGCCTACACCTTGCTGCGGAGATGATCCCCAAACCTCTTTACAGGAAAATAGAAGAAGCGGTTGGTGGGCAATTCTCTCAGGATCTATGGGAGTCGCCTACGGAGGTCCGTCCACTACCTGGAATGCTCAAGAACCGCTTAATGAAGGAAGTGTCAGGAGAGAAGGTGCGTATCATACCGGAAACATTTATAAAATACTCTCCCTTTACCCATGGGAAAAACTTTTACCTGATAATGATAATCGAGTTGTTACACAAGGTCGCGGTAATCGCGGTGGGAACGATTATGTAACGGCAGCAAAAAGCCAAGATGGCTCACTGATTGTTGCATATACTCCATCATCCCGCACCCTTACTGTCAATATGTCCACTCTTGCAGGTCCAGCAAGAGGATATTGGATTGATCCGACCAACGGAAATCAAAAAGAGATCGGAACAAATCTCCCCAATAACGGTTCTCAGTCCTTTACGACCCCGGGGAATAATGCCGGCGGAGATAGTGACTTCGTGCTCATCATCTCAACATCTTCCCCAATCCCCCCGACAACACTTCCCGACAATCAACCTCCATCTACCATGCCAACCGAGGCGGTGATACCAACGGAACCATTTATTACACCTACAATTTATTGTCTTTCCTCTGAATCATGCATTACACCTGACCCAACAGATGTTATAAATCAACCGGATACTACTATATATCCTCCAAACAACCCTTCACCTGATAAAGATCAAAATAATAACAATAATAATAAAACTCCCAATAATAGAGGCTTTTTCGCCATGATTTTTGCATTTTTTGCAATGCTTTTACAATTATTCGCGACATTATTTAGAGGAAATTAACTGATTCTCTTCAATATCTCCTTGACACAATAATGAGAAATTCTCTATGCTAAATTTAGCGCTTTTTATATGTCTTTATTACGAAAAAAAACATTATTACTATTGGGAATTCTTGCGTTAGTAGTACTTACCATCCCTCTCACGATAATGACTTTCAGTGATCGCCAAAATCTACGATCAAAAGCTGACAAAACTGTCATACTGTCCTTTGCTCCCGAATCCACGACAAGTTCACCATTGCAAATACCTGCGGGAAGCACATTTTCCATGGATGTGATGCTTGATCCCGGAGCAAGTAGCGTTTCTTTTATAAAAACAGAAATCATCTATGATCCTACAAAAGTCGAACCCGCAGGAGGATTTATCCCTAACCAACAAGTTTTCTCTCAAATAGTATCCGCTCCATCAAACACATCCGGAAAACTTTCGACTGCCTTATCGGTAGGATCTGATACATCAAAAGCAGTAAAAAGCAAAACCAAGATAGGAACTGTCGTATTTAAAGCACTCTCAAATGTGACCGAAAATTCTACGGCTGATATACAATTCGGTTCAGGATCTCAGGCATTGTCCATAAGCTCAAATTCTTCATTTGACGAAAACGTTATAGCCAATACTATTCCGGCTACAATCAAATTTAATCAAGTAAGCCAAACATGCGGCACGTCTCCCAGCGACACGATGCTGGTTATAGACGTTTCAAGCAGCATGAATGAACAATCTGGGAGTTCTGGTTCAAAAATAGAAAACGCAAAAACTGCGGCAAACAATTTTATCGATATACAAGCGCAAGAACAGCAAAATAGAGTGGGCCTTGCGACATATTGGCGTAGCTCTAAACTTAACAGCCCTCTTTCCTCTGACTATGCATCCGTAAAAAATGCGGTCAATACCGTCATTATGGACGGATATACATGTATTGAATGCGGGATTAATCAGGCGAATACTGAAATAACAGCAAATAGACGAGCTGGGATAAAAAACGTCGTTATCCTCCTTACGGACGGACAGGCAAATTATACTGAAGGAGGAGCCACACCTGTCAATGCATCTATAGCAGAACAAAAAGCTCTTGAAGCTGCGCAAAAAGGCCACAGCGCAAATGACACTGTATATTTCACCATTGGGTTGGGTAATGATGTCAATTCTGATTTTCTCACTAATTTAGCGGAAAGCACCGGCGGACAATACTATTTCAGTCCATCAGCAGATGAATTAAATAAGATATACAACCAGATCTCTCAATTGATTTCAAAAGCCTCAGTAACAGGAACCGTATTTAATGACGCAAACCAAAATGGTCTTCTTGACCAAAATGAAGATGGACTTCCCGGATGGTTAGTACAGCTCAATTCATCTACTGGCCGCATGCAAACAATTACCTCGGATAGTACAGGAACATTTACTTTCCCAAATTTATGTGACGGATCGTATTCTCTTTCTCAAATACCCCAAACAGGTTGGACACAGACAGTTCCGGTTAATCCGCAAACATATCCTATCACGATCACAAAAGGTAATGCCTATACTGACATGCTCTTCGGTAACTATAAAGGAAGCCGATGCTCTGACAACATTGATAATGACGGGAATGGATTTATTGATGCGAAAGATTCGACATGTCACACAGACGGCAATCCTGCAAACCCCGATAGTTATGATCCGCTGCGAGATGGAGAAAATGCAAAAAATACCTGCGCAGACGGGAAAGATAATAATAATAACGGCAAGATAGATGGCGCAGATCCCATATGTCATCAGGATGGTGATATGACAAAACCATGGGATCCGAATCTCTCAGAAGGCACAAAACAAACGAAATTATATTGTTCGCCGTCAGCTATCGCACTGAATGATACCGCAAAAGAGCTATCTGTCCTTCTCAAAACGATGTCTGGTGAACCTGTTGTAGGAAAAACAGTCACATGGACTGCAAGCGGATCTGCAATAACGTTCTCTCCTGCTACAGCGACGACAGACGCGGCAGGAAAAGCATCATCAAGCGCTCTTATTTCTGCGCAAAATGTCGCGTCATTCAGCGGGACTATCTCAGCAAAATTTGAGGGAGATAGTGCATATGATGCCGCAAGCTGTGTACTCAATGCATCTTTTGAAGGGAGCTATGAAGGAGCTACCGTTTCACTTGACTTACTCATGCACGGAATTGGTAATAGCGGTGATAATGCAAATCCCAACGCATATTCTTTAAGTAACAAAAATCCTCTTACGCCGGAAAGATCAGCAGTTGTGGAACTATTTAATGTCAATAACCAATTAATTTCAAGCGGATCAGGGAAAGTAAAATACAGCAGTGAATCAGGCAGTTTCAAAGGAATTGTAAAGACAGTCAAACCTGTTCCTCCAGGCAAATACACCATTAAGGTCACATCGGATTATCATTTACGAAGATTGGTCCCGGGTATACAGACTCTTGTTGCCAAACAAACGAATACTCTTCCCACTATTCAAATGGTAGCAGGAGATGCTACTATAGATAATAGATTGGATATCCGGGATTATAATATGCTTTTAGACTGTTATAGTGACCTGAGTCCGGCTGTAGCGTGTAATCCGGCTAAGAAACTAGCAACGGATGCTAACGATGACGGCAATGTCAATCAATTTGACTATAATCTGTTTTTGCGTGAAATATCGACGCAACCGGGAGAATAACTATGATACATAAACCGACAGTTATTATTGCAAGTTTACTCGTTTTGCTCGCAGCGCTTCCTGCATATTTTCTCTTGGCAGGAACCCCTCAAGATACGCGATCAAAAGCATCAGCATCCACAAGCCTTTATTTCTCGCCTGATACTGACGCGACAATTCCTATGCAAAAACTCAATAATGAAGAAGTCGCATTGGATGTCATGATCAATCCGGGATCCAATATGGCTTCCATGGTGAAACTCGAAATAAGCTATGATGCTAATTACTTCACCCCTGCATCCGTTCCGTTTGTAGTAAACAATGCTGTTTTCCCGACGACCATTGAAGGACCTGTCAGCTTGAATGGAAAAGTATTTATTTCGGTATCCATAGGATCTGATTCGACAAAGGCGGTTACCAGAATATCCAAAGTAGGAACACTCTATCTCAAGACAAAAGCTAATGCCATAATTGATGAACCCACCGTAATAAGTTTTGGTTCTAAATCGCAAATTCTCTCTGTAGCTGCACAGGACCAGTCTACAGAGAATGTTTTGGCGACGACGCAGCCTGCTTATGTAGCTATTGCGCTTCCACCGACAAATGCACCGACACCTACGGATGAGCCTACCCCGACATTGGAGCCGACACCTACACTTGCACCTACGCTCACAACAGCGCCCACTGCCATGCCTACAGCAACAGCTATACCACAGCCGCTTGCATCCACCTTATCCTTTAGTGTAGGCTTGCATGGCATAGGATCAAGCGGCGACAATGCCAATCCGACCGCAAGCGATTACAGCAATAAAAATCCTCTTCACACTCAGAGAGATATTGAAGTAAAGGTATATGATGAACGCAATACCCTTAAAGCTACGAAACAAGCAACAATCACCTATGATACTTATCAGGGTATCTATACGGGTACGGTAGACATGGGCACAGATATATCATTAGGAGATTATACGGTGAGAATTAAAGATGGTACGCATTTAGGCAAGATCATCCCAGGTATTCAGCATATTGATCCCAATCAAATAAATGCTATGCCACCAGTCGCTCTTGTAGCGGGTGATATCAATGGAGATAATACACTAAACATTCTTGACTACAACGTGCTCGTAGGCTGCTATAGTGACCTGCTCCCTGCCACAGATTGTGATGATACCCGCAAAGTAAAGGCAGACATCAATGATAATGGGGATGTCAATCAATTTGACTATAATTTATTCCTTCGAGAAATCACCGTACAAACAGGAAATTAAAATCTGCGCTGGTAAATTGAGGTATAAAACAGTACAATAGCTGCATGTCAAAAAGGTCAATCATATACATTGGTATACTTATTGTGTTCCTGCTACTCGTTATAACACGTATGCAACCATATGCGAAAAAGGAAACACAAACAACAAAACAATATATATCCGCCCAATCTTCCCGACAGGCATCTCTTCTTCTGAGCGCGACACAACCCAAACAGGATGGTAACTTCACCGTTTTTATCAAATTACAAAAAAACAGCCACACTCCCCATCTTTCACAAATTGAGCTGGGTTATGATCCGCAAGTTATACAAGCAATCCAAATATATCAGGGTGATATATTTATAAACCCGGATATACTCCTGAAAAATATTAACAATAATACGGGAAGAGTATCAATTGTGCTCTCCTGCCCATCCCAAAAAACAGAAAAGAATTGTATCAATAATGAGAGAGAGATACTTTCTGCGGTGCAATTCAGACAAGTCGGATACGCTAGGAGATTATCTGAAATACAGCTATTACCCAAGACCGTACTTTTTACGAAAAATAATGAAGAAATACCGCTACAAAAAAATAATACAATGATACAACTACAGACAGCTGCACCACAAACGGCCTCACAAGCAGCTTATTAAGGGATATCATGTTGTTTCTTCCCTTTAAGACCCCATGTGATGGATTCTCCTTTGAGGTAGGTAAGAATAATCAAAATAGCCGAAGCCATAAGAAATCTGGGAAAAAGATTTATTAATAATGCAGGTATATCTTTGGATATCTGGGCCAATTGATTAACAGAAACAATTAAAAAAACAACATACGAAAGCAGAACGATCCATCCCTGCCATGAACTCGGATACCAACCATAACCTGATGTATGCGCTTTAAACCAATATTGCCTTTTCATGCATTAAGTATAACAAGTATTGCGATCAGACACAATTTATTTTTTCGAGGATTCGATAACTTCTCCTTCTATCACATTTTTGGGAGCATATTGTTCAAGTATTCTCATATTTCGATAGTTTGACTTGGTAAAGAAATCCGCTGCATCTCCTATCACAGGCACTAATCCGACGAGAAAATTGAGGCCCACATTTCCCAACATTTGCATAAGTTTTACTTTTGGAATTTGCATCCTGATACCGAGCCAGACAAGATAAAAAGAGACAATGGTGATGATGAGATCCCCCACCGCAGGAAATAAACCCGCAAGACCATTGAATCCGAACTTATATCCCATTACAGAAAATTGGGCATCAAGAAGCTTCGTGATAGTACGGGCTATTTGTAATTGTCTTTCCAATTCCATAGTGTCATTATATCATGTAGTATAAAAAAGCATGTATTTATTGTGTGAGAATTATGAAGAGAGAACTAGTTTTGTGGGCGCACTTGGGATCGAACCAAGGACCTCGTTCTTATCAGGAACGCGCTCTACCACTGAGCCATGCGCCCAAATAAGCTAATAGCTTTTGCTATTTGCTATTTGCTATTTGCAGTGAGTCATTCTTTTACTCTTCTTGATCGTTTCAAATACTCAACAGATGTCTATTATTATAGCAAATAATTTTTCCTGAGGCTATGAGAAAATTCTGAAATGAAGGTAATATTGCATTACTGCTTTGGCTTCTTTGCTCTTCGGTAAATTTCACCGCTCGCGGCAAGCACTCCACCTCCGATAGCAACACTTGACCATGCTGCTATCAAACCAAGGGTACCAATGACAATACCTACATTCCTCCAATGAGCTCCTTTTTGTTCAGGTGTCGGGCCTTGTCCTTCTTTCATACCATTATGCGGCTAAAGCGAAATGCTTTCTTGCTGGTTGTTTGGCTGACTTTGCCTCAAAAACGACCACTTCTCCTGATCGTAATTTCTTTCCTGATTCTGCTTTTGCTACCGTTGATTTCTTTTCCTGACTCTTTGCCACTTTATGACTAATTCCTGCCTGGACACCGTCTATTGCTGCCATACCGAAAGCAGCAAGTGCTACAGGACCAGTAGCGACGACACCCACACCTGTCCATATACCGGCAGTTGCTAAATTAAAGTTGCGATAAAACTTCGCACCTTTCTGTAGTTTGCCGCCTTTTTTTTCTGAAGGTTGTACTTCATTCGCACTTTTCATCGATCTTTCACTTTCTCTATTCATAGTACCCTATATTATACACCATGCTGTCAAAACTAGACTCAAAATATGGGATAAACTGATCCATTCCCTTGCCCAACTACGCATAGTATGGTAAGATTAGCAGGTATCGGTACCAAAGGCGTTAGCCGGGTGCCGTACGGCACCCGGCGCGGTGGTGAAGTAGTCTAACACAGCTGTTTGCAGAACAGCCATTCGGGGGTGCGAATCCCTTCCGCGCCTCAAAATACCTGCATAATTACTGCCTCACATATATGATGACAGAACAATCACCACGATACCTATCCTCTGATCCGACAACACCGGCAGAACATCTTTCGTATATGCTGAAACAAACACGTGAAAGCAGTGACTTCCAAGGGAGGATAGAGCGCGCGGGGCTCAATCTTGAGCAAACACGAAATATCATCGTAACAGAGCAGCTTTCCCCACCTCTGGAATGGATGCTTCTTCACCCAAAACGTTTTACACCTCAACTCGCCCTTATAATGAGCATGATAAACGTACAGGAAGTCCCAAATACGGATCTTTCACGTCTACAAGCATCCGAAATCACCCACGATATTACCCTTCTCCCCTTTCACAACAGGTGGAATTTATGCGCTGCCGCAGAGCCGAGGTTACTTGTAGCCACAGATACAAAACGAGCGACAACTATTGTCGATCAAGAAAAAGACACTCCGTATATGGTGATCAAGGATCATGGTTTACTCGCCGGTCTCTGTACCCAAACTGTCCAAACCCCCAAAGGGAATATTATGATGGAAGGATGTTTTTATGCGCCTGTTGATACGGATACACGAAAAAATATAAAAGAAGCAATAAAAAATAATCAAAAAGAAATTGCTCCCGCCATCGGCACATGGGCATATATGCGGCAGTTACATAAATATGGGGATTATCCGCATGATCAAGTACTTCGGCTGGCCAAAACGTTTGCGGACAACAAGTAACTCTCCACAAAAAAATCCGCTAATAAGCGGATTTTTTCATAAAAACTAAAGTTCAATATAACCAAGACGTGGTAGGAAGGCGAGAGTAGATTTATCAATCCCTAAGTCATTACAAAATTCATTGTAACGTTCTGCTATGCAGAATAGCGGGATCAACCAGGAGCTACTCACTTCCCCTGTTGTCTTTAAACGTTTCCTTGATGACCTTCTGCAAAGCAGAATTCAACTAAGTTATGTTTCTTCCCCTATTCCTTAGAAACGTAAAACATAAAACTGATAACTGAAAACTTTATTGTTTTTAGTTTTTTGTTTTAAGTTATTAGTTAATAAAGAAAGGAGGTGATCCA
>CAZLSZ010000026.1:13323-16565 GCA_964562445.1 uncultured Gammaproteobacteria bacterium | reverse complement strand
GATCTTGCGAAAAAACACAATGCAATGGTTATCGGCACAGAAAATAAAACGGAACATTTGCTCGGCTATTATACCCGTTACGGAGATCAGGCGTCTGATATCGAACCGATTATACATCTGTACAAAACACAGATTTTTGCACTAGCCGAATATCTCGAAATACCCCATGAAATACGTACACAAACCCCGACCGCCGGACTGTGGGACGGACAGACGGACGAAAAGGATTTCGGTTTTACCTATCAAGAAGCAGATGAAGTGTTGTTTTATCATACGGAAAAACATCTGACAAAAAAAGAAATTATTGCAAAAGGATACAAAAATACTGAAAAAATTCTTCTATGGAAAGAGAATAATGCTTTCAAAGACAAAGTACCCTATAATATGGTATAATACACCTATTCTGCCCCCAAAACTATGGCAAAACAGATACGAAATGCAGTCAATTGGCAATTACGACGGGATATACCTTTTACGATTCTGGCGTGGTTTGCAGTGATCGCAATTATCTTTCTGCTGTTATCACATATCGGCAATACTATTTTCCTTTTTACGATCGCTGCAATTGTTGCCTACGCTCTTGTCCCGATGGTTAATTTTTTCACTCGATTCATGCCCAGATATTTGGCAATAATAATAGTCTATATTTTGGTGTTCTTTGGGTTAGGATATATTTTTTATCTGACGGTGGAAATTGCTATCGGTCAATTTACACTTTTAATTCAAGCGATACAGGATTTTCTCATTCCCAAAAATGCCCAAACAACATCTCCGATGATGCAATATCTCAATAGAGTAGGTTTTTCCTCGCAACAAATTAACAGTGTACTGGAACAACTTGCGACACAGCTTGAGACTATCGGCAGCGGTCTTCTACCTATTTTATCTAGTATCGTCAATTCATTCCTTGACTTCTTCATTATCTCTGTTTTGAGCATTTATCTTATTATTGATGGATCAAGACTGGTTAATTGGATCAAAAATAATATGCCCCACTCTCAGCGAAAACGGGTGATTTTTTCACTCAATACACTCCAGCGAATCGTGGGCGGTTATATACGGGGACAATTTATACTTTCACTCATTATTGGGGTTTTAGTCGGAGTTGGTATGTTTCTTTTCCAACTCCCCTATGCTGTTCTTCTCGGCCTGCTTGCGTTTATATTGTCATTCATTCCTTTTGTGGGTACATTTATTACCGGAGCAGCGTGTGTCCTCGTAGGATTAACCAAAGGCTGGCTTATCGCGCTATTTGTCCTTATCTATTTCATAATTATTCATGTCATCGAAGGAAATGTACTGAGTCCCAAAATTATCGGACACGCGCTCGGACTGCATCCTATCCTCTCACTTTTTGCGGTGATCAGCGGTACTGAACTCTTTGGTTTGAGAGGCGCGCTCTTCTCAGCACCTATTGCAGGTGCTCTCCAGTCCTTGGTTGTGGCTGTATGGGCAGAATGGAAAGAAAACAATCCTAAAGAATTTCAAAGAATCGAAAAGAAACAAAAAAAGGTGATAAGGAAACATTTAAAAGCACTATAGATAAACCATCTTATTAAAATACTTTAGGCTTATGTATGTAATAATAGCAAACTTAATTACATCAAAACATACACAAGTTATTAAATAATCACTTTATCTACGCGAGAATACTACATTTTGCATAAAGAATATTACAAATAGCTAAAAGCTATTTGTATTTGCTGTTTCTTGCTATAAAATAGTAGACAATTGAAAGAGGATTGCGATCTTCTAACTTAATACTTTGAGGCACTTGATCAATAGAAAGAGTATCATAATATGACTTCCATATCCATAACAAATTTGCCCATTCTCCATTGTAACCTCCACCTGAAGAGATAAAATCTTTTTCATATTTTTTAAAGTCAGGAAGCGCCCCAAGATAATCAGAAGCTGGTGTAAATGGTAATAATTGTATCCCGTAAATCATATTAGGATTGCCACTAAACCATGTTGAAAAATCAACTTTTCCACCCCAGACAAGAGAAGCAATCTCATGCTTATACGGAGATTTGTATATATCTTTTATGTCAAACCAATAATATTTTGTTGCTTCAATCTCCGTTCTATACATTGCAAGAGAATAGTGTTTCAATCTTTCATCATTAACAACTGTACTCCATAAATATAAACTATACCAAGCATTTATTGATTCAGAGGTTGATTCTTGATTATTCCCATCTCCAAAACCTGCCATACCATCCGCCCACGAATGTCCTTCGTATGGTTCAAAATTACGCAAGAATGGATATACATCAGACCCTCGCTCTGTAGTCGCGATATCTTTAACCATGTCATTTATCTTATCTTTTACTTTAAACAATACTGATTTATCCATGCGAGAGACAATCGCGGCTGTTTGTATATAATAGCCGTAGTGAAAATGATGATCATTGAGTTTTTCATTACCAAATTCAGGTTTTAGGGCAATTAAACTTGTTTTCTCCGTATCATATTTATAATGATCAAGACTCTCCAATAGTACTTTGGTAAGGTATTCTTGTAACTTTTTCTTTTCATTGTCCATTCCCATTGTTTCACTCAATAACAACAATCTGTTACCCGTCCCCAACCATGTTCCTAGAAAATAATTTCTGCTTTCTGGCACAGGTGCCTTAAGATACTTATCGACATCCTTAATTAACTGCACCTTTATCTCTTCCTGCCATTTATCTACAGGAGTAAAAAAGGAAGGAGGAACATTAAGCAGCATTTTGGTACTAAACGCGTTTGACCGAATAATCTTCATCTCTCCACGTAATGTTTGAAATGTCCCGATCACTTCATAATTACCCTGGATGTAATCCCATTGATGAGGAAATACAGCGACGAGTGGTATTCCCTTTTCGGTAATAAACGAGTACCGTGTCGTCATACTATCCCCATCCAGAACATACGCAACATTTGTATTTGTTATTTCGACTGGAGCATCTTTCACAAAATCACGGTAATGAGCAGGATCATCCAACACTGCGATTGAAATCTTTACCGCTTCAGGTATAGTGAAGCTATTTTTTTGTGTATAAAGTACATATTCTTTATCAAAAGAAACAGCATAATACACATTCTTTACCCGAAATAATAATGATTTTGTTTGTATCTTTTCTTCTATATTTTCTTTTTGTGCGTCATCAGTAAAATATGTAAATGCATGTTTAGTCTTCACAACCATATTACCACTATTTGAAGTAAGAACTGTATAGGGAACTCCTTGCGCAAGC
>CAZLSZ010000026.1:0-13289 GCA_964562445.1 uncultured Gammaproteobacteria bacterium | reverse complement strand
ACCTTGATCGCTTATCAGTTTAGCTCCTACATTCCAATCACCAACACTTGTGATGATAGGCTTGGAGACAGGAGATGAAAATCCTACAACAAAATCTTCGTCGTATCCAGCAAATACTGTCGAAGGTGTACGATTCACTTTAGGTAATGAAAAACCTAATCCATCACGGGTAATTTTATACGCAACTGGAAAAGCAAATAATGGTTCTGAAGGGAATTTATATATAGAACTATACCATTTGTTCGATTTTAATGTATTCAATGAATGATAATCAGCGGAAAGAGGAGCTACTGTAGGATATATACCATCATCATTATTTTTCACAACATAATTATATCTCATCGTAATATTTTGCAAAACAATATACATCCCTACACCGATTAATCCTACGAATAATAGGATGCCAACAATAATTTTTTTTAGTTTCATACTTTTACTTATTCCCTGAGATTAATCCATTCCAAAAATCAATAAATATATCAACTGGCCTTCGGACTATCTGCTCATCTTTTGTTATCTTTATTTCTAACTCTTCATTATCAACAAGCCCTATACCATCAGTCGGATCTACAAAAATAAAATATAATCCGAGCTTCTTCTTATTCATTTCTTCATCTTTTTCTGCTTCAGGTTTCAATTTTTCTTCTTTAATTGGAAAACTTTGATTAAGCCGTTCACTATATGCTCGAATATTATCTTCCTTTTGAATTACCTGATATTCGTCTACACTAAGTGGTACGAGTAATCTAATATTATTATTTGAATATATTTCTAGTGTTTTACTCAATTCTTCGACAACACTTCCTTCAGTAACCCCAATGTCTCCAACTATGCCATCTACTGGAGATACGATATTTAAATTCTTCAATTGTTCTTCTCCAACCTTTGCTTCAGTTTGGGCAGAGGCATTATTTTTAAAATCTTTTAAAGATTTCACTTTGGATTTTAATAATGGATTTTCTAGCTTAACTAACAACTCATCTTTTTTGACTACATCACCTGTCTTCACTTCAACTTTCTGCACCACACCTTTAGTAAGAGCGACAACAGGAATTTTTTCCTTAACAATAACACCAATAATTCCTTGCGTATTCCTATTATTATATTCATTTACTTTCTTTGTAATAGCTATTGTCGCCACAGAAACTGCCAAGACAGTAATTATAGTAAAAAATAATATATTTATTATGTAGCTTCCTATCTTATCCATATCATTTTGCCAAACCGCGTGTAATAAAAGAGAATAAAACATATGCATTTACCAATACCCAGAAAGTAGTTATTGCTGTAGTCTCTACATTATCAGGATTATACCATTCCACAAATACTGCAAATAGAGACAATAATATTATTAATACATGCGGCCAGATGTCAAACATTATAACATATTTCTTTTTTTCATTCGCTTCTGTTGCTATCCATTCATAATTATTCTTTAACACTATCGAAAAGAATGCTTTAATATATGGTGAAAAACTTGCTATAGAAGTACATATTGTTGACAGTTTAATATTCCCCAACAGGAATATAGGTAAAAAGTAAACCGTAATAAAATACGGTAAATAATGTCTAATCCATATATTTCCGTGTTCTAGATTCATTGAATGTAAACCAAAAAATAAATAAATTAATGGTAGAATAAGATAAATGACAATAGAAAATGAACTAAAATAATGAAGATTAGAAAAGAAATATTGCACCCGTTGATCAAACGACAATCCTTTGATGAATAAAGCATTATGTGTAAAAAACATAAGAAATCCGCCTCGTGCCCATCTATTTTGTTGACGAAAATACGATCTTATAGTTTCAGGAGCTCTCCCTTCCGCAAGAACTTTATTATAAAAAATAGATTCATAACCCAGTTCATGAAGTTTGATACTCGTCCAGATATCTTCCGAATGATTCACCTTTGGAATCCCTCCAATCTCATCAATTGCTGATTTTCGATAAATCATATTTGTTCCTACACAAAATGAAGCATTATAGCTATTTTTAGCAGGTTGTACATATTTATAAAAAATATCCTGTGCCTGAGCAGCTCCTGAAGCAATAAAATTCGTTATATTAATATAGTGCTGAGGAGTCTGAACTAAAGCAACTTTATCATTTTCGAAAAAAGGTAATAACTCTCGAAGAAAAGACTTTTTTGGCACATGATCTGCATCAAAAACTGCAAAGAAATCGCCTTTAAAATAGTTCAGTCCATAATTCAAATTCCCTGATTTTGCATATCCTTTTGCATGTGACGGACGAGCAATATAATATACTCCAATTTGTTTTGCAAACTCTTTTACCGCTGGTGAGTTACCATCATCAAGTATACAAGTTACATGAGGATACTCAATAAAAACGGCATTGATTACCGTTTTTTTTATAATTTCCAATGGCTCATTTGCGATTGGAATAAAAACGCCAATTTTTAATTTATTATTTTCTAACCACGTCTTATTATGTTTATATTCTCTTTTATGGTATTCCGGTAATAATATATCTAAAATAATTGTAATCCATAATGTCCCCAAAATAATCATTGCAATTATATCCGCTATTAACTGTAATAAATATAAATAAATATTTCCAGCATTCGCAGGATTAAAAATATATATCGCATAATAAAAAATAGTGACTGGTGCGATAAAAATAAACATTAACGCAGTATTCTGTAATGACTTTGTTTTAAGAAATTTCATGTTTTGTTCTTTTTATCCCTTTTTGGTAATGGGAAATTATACCAAATGCTATGGGGAGAATAAATACACAAAGTAACCCTATATAAAAATATGGATGCCACGTGTGTTGGAGCTTTAGTACACCTTCCCTTGAATTGTTATCCAAGATAACCAGAATAAAGTTTGGACCTGTTGATTGTATTATTTGCTCTTTATTATTATAGTACGCTTTCCAACCAGAATCATAACTTTCATTAATATAAACTAAATTACTATTTCTTTCTGAAGGAATGTTTATTTCCATAGACTCTGCCGTAGGATATGCAATAGGAAGGGGGAGACTATCAGGATGATATAATATTTTACTATAGTTATGGACATAATCATCTATCGCAATTTGATCATTTTCATTGTTATATTTTAAACTAAAAGGAAAATGATCAAGTGAATTTTCAAATTTTTTTGGTATAATGACACTATTGTGAACATTCCATGGAACCTCAAAAACGTGAAACATAAAATACTTCGCTGACACAGTACCTAAATCTTTATATGAATTATTCTTTCTTTGCTTATAAGCATCAGTAAAAGCAGATTTTTCATCAAAAAAAATGTATCATATGCCAGAAATTTTATAATAATCTTCCAAACGTTTAATCATAGATTCTGGAATTGTTTCAACATATGGATCGATAGTTATTAATTGCTTTAATCGCTGTGCCACATGATTTGAATCTAAATGTTCCATGTAGGAATTTGGCAATTTAATATTTGTTGGGCCATAATAACTTGATAAATGTACATGAGGAGACAATATCCTAGACTCGGATGTGTCGATCTTATTTTGATGATAAGCATTTGAGACCGGATCATCCATAAATTTAAGAGGTTGAGGTGTATATACACTAGTAAACCATAATCCTTCAATAAATGAAAGAAGTAATACAAATGATACTAATCCTTTAATAACAAGTGCCTTTTGAGATAAAAGCTTTTCAATAACTATTGCGAAAACTATAATAATACAGATTCCCATCAAAGGTATTCCTCGCGAATATTGAAGTTGATAAATAAATGATGGCAGTTCCAACCAATATCCAAAAAGTAGAAGAAAGAAATATGATAAGGTAAATATTAATAAAATTCTTATCCACTCAAATCCTTTATTCAGTGGTTTAAATAGCCATAAAATAGAAATCCCAAAGGCTATCAATAAATATATACTCAAACCAAAATAATAAAATACCTCAAATGTGTGTGTTACAAATTGTTTTGTAGAAAAATGTGGATTAACATATTGATATGATAATTTAAATAATAATGGATACCAAAAAAGTATTGACGAGAGTAAAAATATAAAAAATTGCACAACTATTTGAATTGAAAACACACGTCTATTAGATAACACAATTGAAAACGCCATAAGCCCAAATGAGGTTATACCCAAGAATGGGTGTACGTAGAAACTTACTCCTGATAAATATGGATATATATATTGAATTTTACCTTTATTATATTTTACCCAGGCATATATCATCCATGGAAATAAAGTGAAACAAAAAAGTAACGAAAATTCTGATACACCCAACCAATATTGAGCGATATCAAACGTCAATATAGATCCAATAAATGCTGTTAGAGAACGAAAATGCAATAGACGTAATACGACATACATATTTATGCGAAGTAATACAAATAGTATTATAGTCATAATAATCATTGCACGAGTAATCTCTACATGTAATATATTTGCTAGACCCAAAGTCAAAAAATGAGGTATGAACTGATATGATCGCCATAGACTGATACCATTAGACCAAGTATGTACCCATGAAGAAAATCCAAAATCATCCAATGCTTTAATACGATATGCCTGTGCTACCCAGTCACTATATCCCACTTCAAGGTAGTTGGCGTTAATAAAATGTGAAATTGCATACAAGGAGAGACCTATTAAAATTATTAAAAAAAATATATCCTTAAAAAATAAATAGTGGAAACGTCGCATAGTTTTTATATGTCATTATAGTAAGCAAATTTTATCACATATAAAGATGAGATAATATAACTATTTTTAATATAGTTTTAACTATTTTAAATATTAAAATAAATTAAAATCGATAATATTCTCGTGGCATTTCACTCTAAACGGATAATATCTAGAAGTTTCTTATAATGCGTTCGGATTAAATCCTAAAAATACATTCTTTTCCTGCGAAAAACCGCCACTTAAGGCGGTTTTTCGCTGTTCTATGGTCACACTATACTTAGTGTGTCACAACTTTTTTTAGTTTCTTTGCTTGTCCGATGAAATCAGTAATCTTCTCAACTCCCGGGATTACACGAACGATTTTCTTCTTCTCATTCGTCTCTACAAGCATCTTATGAAGATTTTCCGGATTTCTGGTTGCAAGCTCGGGTACGGAATCCACACCTGCTTCTTCCAAAAGATCTGAAATTTCAGAGCCTACACCATTGATACGATATAAGTCTGCGTGATTAACCCATTCAAGAAGCAATTTTTCACTAATACCTGTCGCTTCAGAAAGATGCTTTCGACCGGTGGCGCTGGCACCTGCTTCAAGCAGTCCTTCAACGGTTCTAACCCCCGCTTCAGCAAGCTTTTTTGCCTGTGACGTGCCGATTCCTTCTATATCTGCAATTGTTGCCATATATATCACCCCCTCTCAATACTATGCAATAGTATAGCTCTTAACTCATGTGATGAAAATATATGTTGGGGGAAAAATGAAGTTTCATACGGATCTCTTACGAGGTTTATCTCCCAAACCCAATGAGGAGTGCTCCTACGAGCATGAGGATTGTCCCGAGGACAACTGACATCGTTACTTTTTCATGCAAAATAATAACTGCCAGAATCACGGTAAGAGCAAGGCTTAATTTATCGATAGGGGCAACTTGGGAAGCGTTCCCCATCTGTAATGCTTTGAAATAAAAAAGCCATGATATCCCTGTCGCAAAACCCGACAAAATCAAAAAAATAAGAGAAAATTTTGAGATACTACCAATCTGCTTATATGTACCTTGAAAGAAAACAATACTCCATGCAAATAATAAAATAACTATAGTGCGGATAGCTGTTGCGAGATTGGAATCAATCCCTTTGATACCTATTTTGGCAAGAATTGCCGTCAATGAAGCGAAAAAAGCAGATAAAAGAGCGTATATAAACCACGGCTGCATATGTAATTAGTATAACAAAATATTACGCCATCGCGCACAACTTTCGTATCGTATTCGCATTTCGGATAGTGATATCTTTATATGCCTGTGTCCCCACAATTTTTGACCATCGGGTGCGACTAAATGTCTTCAAAGGCGCCCACCAGAAAATCACTTGTCCATATGAATCCACTTTTTCATATTCGGGTTTTGCCTCCCCTACTGATTGCATGACATCAGATGTCTTGGCAGGAGGGATAACAATAATAGCATTATTTTTGTCCTCGCTATTTTTTCCCCACCAATCAGGTGCGTGTTCCAGCGCTTTTTGTAAATTCGGAACTGAAATAATACATGTTCGCACGAAAAAACCAAAATGTTTCTCAATTGCTTCTTCACAAAGAGCAATCAGGGCGGGAATATCCTTCTTCTCCGATTCAAAAAGGACATTCCCGCTATTAAGATATGTCGACACCTCAGTAAACTCCAATTCCTCAAAAACTTTTTTCAATTCCTTCATTGAAACCTTATTCTTTCCTCCGACATTTATCCCACGAAGTAATGCAATATATTTCATAACAAGCAGTATATCATACAAATAACATGTGGTTATAATAAAATCAAATCAGAGGTTTTTTCCAATTATTTTTTAGTATCAATAATATGCGCGATAACAGGTTTGAGTTGATATTCTCCGCCGATAAATTTAACAGACTGCTGAATCGCAAACTTGATATCAAGCTGTGTTGTCCCTCCCGGATTAATAGTAAACGCCTGTACCAATTTGACTGTACCGTCCTTTCCTTTGATAACAAGTGGAGCTTGCGTCTCATCATCGAACTGTACTGTCGCCTCAGATATATATAATCGCACTTGTGTATAATGTCCTGCCGCGAGCTTGGTAATTCCCAATACAGAAAGCAAATCATTCGGCTCCCCTTCCATAAGAGTAACTGATACAGGATATTGCAGATTGAGAGTTTCCCAATGATTCACAGAATTTCCTTTTGCTCCCGGCGTCATAACACTCGTAACCATAGGAGTTCCCATCGGCTGTTTCTGTCCCGGTGTCCCCAGGTATGCGAGATGTACCTCCGCTTTTGTGATTGTAAGATTAATAGCGGAAATCTGGGCATTACTTTTCTTTCCTTTTTCGATATTTTTTACAGGCCTCCCCGACTGTGAAGCAATAGTCTTTGGCTGTCTCACCATCATTCGTGAGGGCTGCGCATTTTCTTTTTGACGTACTCCCAATGTTTTTCCACTCTCTGTAGCTTTTGATATACTCAAAGCAAGCTGTCCCGTCTGTGTCGAGGAAAGTGTATTGGACCAGTTCTCGCGCCATGTTCTCGGCCCCATCGTCCCATCCGGATTTAATGCTTCAATAGTATCATTTGAGACATTGAGATTGACATATCCAGGAGTAGGAATTGTACTGGGAACTGCAGGAGATACTTGGGCAACCTGTGCATTTTGACGAATTGTAGCACGACCAGAAAGAGCAAAAATACTGAAAAGCAGTCCTACCAACAAAACAAGAATTGAAGGCACAACAAAAACATTTTTATTAAATCTCTTCTGAGAAGATATATTACTTTGTGTTGTATCACTATTTTGTATTTCCTTCTCGGCAGAGTCTTTTAGACTATTTATATCTGTGCCCATAACGTATTATGTATCTACCCATTAATAGATGTCAATATGAAAATTTCGCAAGTAACAGGTAAATTTTTATTGTCTATTCTTTTTACCAAAGAGCTGATTGAAGAATTCTATTAACCCTCCCATCATATTTCTATTTTCTTCCTGTCGCCTTGCAGCCTGTGTAGCATCCAGTACGCCACCATCTGTTGCTACAGGAGTACCCGAAATAAGAAGTATTCTTGCGCCTGACTGGCTAGCCATAGGATTTATGTTTGTGCCCGGAATATTCGGATTACCCGGAGGATTACCGCCAAAATGCATATACTTTTTAAACCAATTCCCCAGTCTTCTGAAAGCACTATTTATTTGCCCGGGAGGAGTTTTGCCATTGGGGTTTGTAGGTAGACCAAGTGTGGGAAGTGGTTGTAGTGTCGGCTGAACTACTTCACTGACAGTGGGCGCAGCAGTCGGGGCTATTGACCCCTCACATGTTGTGCCAAGACATGCATATGTAGGTGAAATTTCTGTTGTACTGGGTAGAGGATAGACTTCCTGCGCGTATTGTTGGGTTTGCTGGGTCTGATTTAATTGTGAAACAGTAAGGAATACTATAAGAAGAAGAATCGCAGGAATAATAATATTTTTTTGAGAAATGAATAATTTCTTAGATCGAGCTGCCGATGTCTTTTTTTGCTTTACTCTACTTTTCATACTGATCTATATATAGCATACTGCACTTTTTTCTACCATGTCAAGAAGCAATGAAGTATCACCTCAGTATTTGACAAAATACGTATCCTTGCGATCCGCCGGCTGGCGGAGCGCCAATTTCATAAAATCCCCGTGACTATTATATAGCCTCTCGATTAGAAACAATTTGATAACTCCTGAGGGGTTATGTAATGGAGATACCTCATGATAAAATATACATATATAGAATGCCATTAATACTTCGATTACCATTTATCTTCCTTCTTCTATTTTTTATAGCACATACTATCAGGGATATATTCCAAATATTTCATGTGCACACATGGCTTTCTGATACGTTTCGGACAAATCATCCATGGTGCAGACCCTATTGTGACTATGCGGTTTTTCCCCATGAGCTATTCGGAATAATCGCGACGAGTATCATCCTCAAACGCAATAAATCAGGCATTCTCGGTTTACTCACCGTCATTGTGTTTCTCCTCATGTGGGTTGGGTTTATCATGGAGATTTTCAGGTAAAATGTGTGAGCCGGGCGGGATTCGAACCCGCGACCAAGAGCTTAAAAGGCTCCTGCTCTACCGCTGAGCTACCGGCCCATGTTTTGCAAAGCGAAACACGTAACACGAAGAACTAAAGACAATGAACTTAGTAATAGTTCAAATATAAAACTAAGAACCAAAACATTATATCAACCTGAGCTACGCTTGACAAGTAAGACACTTGTTGCCATAATCAGGTATCATTATGGATGCAAATGTCACCTATACTATAACCGATTCACTAAATCACGGTATTATTACTGCGGCAGCGTTTATCCCCAACCTCATTTCCGGTACAATTATTCTTCTTATTGGTATCGTCACCGCCTCAATTGTAAAAAAAGTTATTATTAGCATTTTTAAAACGCTACGTTTGGAAGCGTATTTTAAAAAATATGGCTTGTCTGATGCAAAAGGAGAATTCAGTTGGACAAATATTCTCTCTGAGATCATCCGTTGGTTTATCATCGTCCTTTTTCTTATCCCTACAGCCGAAATCTGGGGTCTGCCACAAGTCGCAAAGATACTCAATACCTTCCTTATGTACATCCCAAATGTTTTTGTAGCGGCAATCATAGGCCTTGTAGGACTTGTTTTCGCAAGACTTGCATCTGATGTAGTATTAGCATCGACAAAAGAATTAGAACCACAGGTCTCCCATACTGTTGCTTCTGCTACACGTGTCGCGATTACCATTTTTGTCTTGCTTGCTGTCCTCAATCAGTTGGGTGTCGCGCAAGATTTAATAAGGATCCTTTTCACCGGGGTGGTAGCTATGATTGCGATTGCAGGAGGTATCGCTTTTGGTCTGGGAGGGAAAGAATACGCGCGCGATCTCCTTTCACACTTGAGAAAAAAGGTAAAATAGCTCTTCCTACTGACAAATCAGCCTGTATTTGATACAATATAATTCGTTACGTTGTACGCTGGCCCGTTCGTCTAGCGGTCTAGGACGTCGGGCTTTCATCCCGAAAATCATGGGTTCGATTCCCATACGGGTCACAATATCTACACTATTAACAATTTCCACATAAACCACATGTTACAATAATCAACAATGAGTAATTTTGGCTTAAGGATAATAAAAAAAGCACATATCCAATGCTTAAAGAGGATATAGAGATTCATGCGGCAATTATTGGTGGGGGAATTGCGGGACTGAGTGCTGCATATATTCTTAAAAATGCTGGGTATAACGTTGCCGTTTTGGAACAAAACACTATCGCAAATATGACAATTGGTGGGACCACAGGAAAAGTAACAGCGCAACATGGTCTCATATAGGCTGATCTCCTCAAAAGTATTGGTAAAAAAGATACACAAGTCTACGCAAATGCATACCTATCTGCCATGACCGATATCGAAAAGTTGATACAATGAGAAAAAATTGACTGAGGCTGGGAACATGAGGATAATTACGTATACACTGCAAATTATCAAAATATAAATAAATTTAAACAGGAAGCAAAAATAGCTGCATCACTTGGTTTACCAGCTTCTTTTGCAACAAACCTCGACCTTCCTTTCCCTACTGAATGGGCTGTGAGATTTAAAAATCAAGCAAAATTTGATGCAGTGAAATATACGCATGTACTTGCCAAACTTGTTCATGGTAAAGGAATTTATATATTTGAACAGACAAAAATTCTCATGATAATGGGAGCACCTCAAACGAGATTATTTGATCCGCACCGAATAAAACGTGTTACAGCAATTCCTGAAAGTATCAAGAGGAGCAGACGAGGTTTCGCCGAATAAAATATTATTCTACAAAAGATATTAAAAATGAAAAGGAGGATAAATCCTAATGGATTGTAAATTTTTAAGACTGATCACTTTTACTTTTTCAACATCATATGGTACTTGTTCTGCCTACATAGTACAAGCGTCGTTCGAAAATATTCTATATTGTTCAAATTCGTTTTAGAAATCACCCTTTGATAAATAATTATTAAAGTTTTAATACCCAATTTATTACTTTCTCATTAAGTTCTAATGTTTCTTTTGTTTCATTTTCAATAGGTTCTCTCCCTGCATGTATTACTTCATTTCTTGTTTTGTCATAATGGAGACACCATTTATCCCACATATTAGCTTGCTGGTTCAATTTTACATTTTTAACTTTATTAAGAACATCGTTTAATCTTTGTTTTGTGGTCCAATACTTCCCAAGTACATTTTTATAATCTACTTCTTTATCTCCTCGTTTCTTAAATTCTGATATAAGATAATTTTCAAGAAATATTTCTAGTGCTTGAAACGATTCTACGATGGCCATCGTATAGTCATTTGATTCAAATGAATTTTGCGCATTTAACAGCAGTAGTTTATAGAACTCTGGCTTTTCTCCTTTATCGAGTCGAGAATAGAGCTCATTAATCTCTTTACGTGACCGATTTATCATTGCAGTTGTAATGTTAAAGTCTGATAGGTAAAAGCCAATATTTTGAGGAATGAAGTAAATAAAATTTACACTGATCCTACCTAATCGACGAACATGAGTTTCGTTTGATATATCTCTATAGTTATCAATTAAACGATTAATAGACAATAATGATTTGTCAGTAACTTCTTTAAATAAATTTTTTTGTGATTCGCTTGATAAGCTATTTATGTCTCTGGGAAGATTGAGATTAAATTGTATATATACTCTGCTGTACCGAAATGTGCCATTCTTGTCTTTAATTTTTTCGATATTTTTCCCTCGAATAAAGTGTTCCCACCCTAATTCAGAATCAATTGGCATTCTCGGCCCTAATATTGACGATCTATTGAAGTATAACGGCGTATTTTCAGTATAGTAATCCAGTAGGTCCGATTTAACTCCATCTTCCTGCGCTCTATTTGTCCAAATTTTTTCAGGTGTTATTAATGCTTTAAAGTTTAATTCTGGTATCAATATAGATAGGTCAACATGATTAGGAATATGCAAGCAATAAGGTAGATGTGCCTCAATTAAAACATTGCCAAAATCAAAATCCTTTAAAACATTCTTTTTTGTATATGAGAAAGACGTAACCGTGCCATAAATGGTTGTATTTGGTTTATCAGTTATTTTTGTTAAATCTTGTTTTGTTGCTTTTTCAACATCCTCCGAATGTACATCCTTATATGTGTCATCAACCTGATGATAAATATTGCGAATTTCGCCAGTTTTATTTATTTTTGCTTTTAAAACAACTTTTCCAGTTAGCTTTATTTTCCTTGGATCACTCATACTAAGATTATATCATCCCGTTAATCAACCTATCAAAAATGCCAAAATAGTATAATTTGTCACGTCCATTTGTTGTAGTTCAGAGGGTTTGTATAATTGCAAGTAAAATGTATTGTCATAATTCCACGATTAATATGGTTAGCTTACAATATCTCACTTCTTTGTTTGACAAATGAATATAACTTATACTATAGCCCCCTCATGAAAGAAAGAGAAGTACCTACAGTTAAACGCTTAAAAGATCGTATCGCCGCAATAGATGATAAATTACAAATCCCTTACCCGGAACATCATGAAACAGTCGCGACATATCCTGTAAAAACTGCATGGGGTGAAAAAGAACTTACTCATCCTGTCACCATTGACGTTTACCCACGTGGTGGTGAAGATACAATACTTACGTTGCCAAACAAAAAAGAGCTTGTTGTAGGTGCAAAGAACATATTCATTGGAAAGGTGGTAAGAATGATAAGAAGTTATTAGCAAGATTCACAGCAGCAAATCCTATTCCAAAATTTAAATCAGAAAGAATGTAAAAAATCACATTTCTTTCATTACTTATCATCTAGAAAATTTTATCTACTTTTTTTCTACAAACTTTTCCAACATTGAAAATGTATCACTATTATATGTAGGATGAGATGCTGTGAGCATTTCTTTGGTATGCGCGCCCCATGTCACAGCAATCGTATCCATCCCGATCGCATTTCCCATATCGATGTCAAATGTGGAGTCTCCAATCATAACAGCATCTTTCTTATCGACATGCAACTTTGCCAATATATATAAAAGCATCTCAGGATGCGGTTTCTTTTGCACTACTTTATCTGCTCCGACAATAAGATCAAAATATACATCAATGCCCAATGCTTTTGCATTGAGAACAGCAAGATCAGTTTTTTTACTTGTCGCGATAACAAGCATAACGCCCATCTCTTTGAGCTGAGATACTATCTCTTTTACGTTAGGATACAAAGAAGTTTTAGTAGCAATCATCTGAGGATACACTGCGCGATACGCAGTTACGAGATTGTCATACACAGATGCTTCTAAAGAATTCTCCGTCAATCGTTGAAATGCTTCTCTGAGTTCTATTCCCATCAAATTAATAATATCTTCCCTTGACGGAATAGGGAGATTATATAAAGCAAAGGCATGATTATATGAGGCTACAATACATTCTGTCGTATCCGCAAGCGTCCCATCAAAATCAAATACAAAAAGTTTATACGCTTTGCGACACTTCATGGGATACATTTATTGTAGCCAAAAATCTCAAAAAATACAACACACAACTACAAAAGTAATGATATAATAGCT
>CAZLSZ010000025.1:2919-16565 GCA_964562445.1 uncultured Gammaproteobacteria bacterium | reverse complement strand
ATTATCATCGTTCATTATCATGTAAAAGAGAAGTTGCTTGCATGTATTGAATCGATAAAGAAAAGCAAACCTAATACTCCCTACGAAATTATTGTCGTGGATAATGATGAAAAAAAGAAAATAAAAAAAGATTTATTGAAAAAGTTTCCTGAGGTGAAATACATAGAGAATGAAAATAAAGGTTTTGGAGAAGGAAACAATATCGGTGCTGTTAATGCAAAAGGAAAATATCTGTTTTTTCTCAATCCCGATACTCTTCTATTAACCAATGCTGTAGATACATTGTATGCGTATTTGAGAGACAATAAATCAGTCGGTATTGTCGCCCCGTTATTGCATGGAAAGAATAGTATTCCGTATCAACAGGGAGCTATGAATTTAACTCCTGTACGCGCCATTGTAGCTCTTTCATTTTTAAATAAACTATTTCCAAACAACCCGGTATCAAAAAAATATTTTTTACATAATTGGAATAAAAAAAGTGTGAAAGAAGTAGATGTTTGTCCGGGAACAGCATTTATGATTTCGAAAGATTTATTTCATATTATCAGTGGATTTGATGAGAAGTTCTTCCTATATTTTGAAGAATTTGATCTCTGTAAGCGAGTACGAGAGATAGGTAAAAAGATATATATATTACCTGAGGCAAAATTGATACATTTTTGGGGTAAAAGTACCAAACAGCGAAACGATATTAATACTATTTTTACTCGGAGCAGATTTTATTATTTTAAGAAACATTACGGATTATTGTGGGCTCTCGTGGTGGAAAGTTTCTTAGGTATTAATAAGTACACTATACTTGTATTTTTGAGTATGCTCTTAGGGTTATTTTTGGCCTCGTATAAAATAAATACCCTCATGCCGTTTTTTTCGGACATCGGATGGTTTTATATGAGCGCGAAAGAGATGCTTCAGACAGGCAATATCCCACTTGTCGGTATTCCTTCAAGCCATCCTTGGCTTCATCAGGGGGCATTATGGACGTATCTGCTTGCAGGAGCTCTCTTTTTCTCACCTAATCCTCTGCAAGGGGCATATCTCACGATCGGAGGGTTTCTCTTAACGATTCTTTTGTTATATATCATTGGCAAGAGACTATTTTCAAATCGTGTCGGTGTTATTTCCAGCATCTTATATTCTGCATCCCCCCTTGTCATTATGAATGCCCGTATGCCGTATCATACGAGTCCGATACCGCTTTTTGGATTATTGTTTTTTTATACGACTGTCAGGTGGTTACAAGGGAATAAGTATTATTTTCCCATTTCCATTTTTTTGCTTGCGGTATTGTATAATTTCGAAATTGCCACTGCGATTTTCGGAGGAATATTTTTGCTCGTTATTTTGTTTGGCATTTGGAAAAAGAAACAATGGGTAAAAGATATTGTAAATAAAAAAATAATTGCGTTATCTTTGCTGGCATATACACTTCCCATGCTGCCGATGCTTATCTATGACGTCCAGAATAATTTCCCTCAGACGATACGATTCCTCATTTGGGTAGGATATAGAATCCTTGTCGTGTTCGGCTATCCTGAATTACATCCTGAAATTTTACCGCATACATCACTACCCATGAGTACTTTTGTTATTCAGATGATACAAAAAATATATTTTGCTCCGTCATGGTTTGTTGCTGTTTGTATATGTATACTTAGTGTGTCGTTTTTGAGTTATCTGCTTTTCAGGCAATGGAGAAAGAAAAAAATATTGATATCACATAGTGTTCTTTTCTTTTATACAGTTCTTCCATTTACTGCAATACTCGCGATGGGGACAGTTTCTGAGGCATATTTCCCCATGCTCTTTCCCTTTTTCATCCTTTGTACTGCGATATATATCGCGTATCTCTTTACACGAAAGTATGGTACAGTATATGTTCCTTTCCTGATTGCAATATATATAGTAGGTAACGTTTACGGATTGATACGACATGATTATTATCAGCAGGAGGGATTGCGGTATAGTGATAAAATACAAATATCAAGGCAGATAGTGAACGAAGCGCAGGGGAAAGAGTATAATTTAGTGGGCGTAGGAGAAAACAGTCAGTTTCCGAGTTATACCATGCCATATCAATATCTCACGTGGCTCTTGGGGAACGAGCCTGTACAACAAAAAACGAGTGTTACATTTATTCTAGAAGAACAAAAAGAAGGGATAACGATACTACAACGAAATGATTAGCGCGATAATTTTGACAAAAGATGAAGAAGTACATATCGAAGCGTGTATCGCTACCGTATCGTGGTGCGATGAAGTAGTCGTGATTGATGATGAATCGACTGACAAGACCGTCGCGAAAGCAAAAAAAGCCGGAGCCAAAGTATTTACCCGTCCGCTCAATAACAATTTTGCGGCGCAAAGAAATTTCGGGATCACGCAGGCCTCAGGTGACTGGCTTCTCTTTATAGACGCGGATGAACGGGTATCAAGCGCGCTGTGGTATGAAATCATGCAAGTTATTAATGAACCTTTTGAGAGTATCAAGGGATACTATATCTATCGAAAAGATACGATGTGGGGGAAATTATTACTGCATGGAGAAACAGGAAAAAAGAAATTTTTGAGATTAGCAAAAAAAGGATCAGGTGAGTGGCATGGACTTGTGCACGAGACATGGAAGATAAATGGAAAAACAAAAGTTCTCAATAATCATCTGGATCATTTTCCGCATCCGAGTGTGACGGAATTTTTACGTGAGATTAATTATTATACGGACGTGCGTGCAAAAGAACTCTATGAAAAAAAAGTGAAAGTGCATTGGTGGAGTATATTATTATTTCCGACAGGAAAGTTTATCGGTAATTATTATTTCAAAGCAGGATTTCGTGACGGTGTTCCCGGTTTTATCGTCGCAATGCTGATGTCTCTTCATTCATTTCTCGTGCGGGGCAAACTTTGGAGATTATGGATAAAAAATACGCAATGATATGAACTTACTCAAATATTTATTTCTTCTACTTATGATTTTTTTCCCGTTTGGTGAATTACTTCGGTGGAGTATTTCCGATAATATCATTGTAAAGCCGCTTGATATTACTGCCGGATTAATTACAGTAGCATATCTTTATAATGTGATCCGATATAAGAGAAATATACCGTCGTTTGCAGTAAAGGTAGGACTGTTTGCTCTCGTCGGATTATTCTGTCTGGCATTGAACAGTTATTGGCTTGAAAATACGCAGCTTTTGGCGGCGAGTTTATATTTGTTGCGGTGGGTTTCTTATGGAGGAGTATTGGTAGCTTTTTATTCATTTGATAGTGTTTATAAAAAAGCAATTATCAATGTGCTACTTTTGCAGGGATTTATTATTGTACTTTTGGGATTTTTACAATATATTTTTTTCCAGAATTTAAAGCCGTTAATGTATCTCGGATGGGATGATCATCTTTATAGAATATTTTCTGTATTTTTCGACCCCAATTTCGCAGCGGCGTTTTATACATTATTCATTGTTTTCCTAGCCGGATTATTGTGGGAATCACTGAGACATTACGGTACGCCAAAATATAGGAAAAAATTAGGGGTGGGAATAGCGTTTTCTTTGCTCGCGTTGTTACTGACATTTTCTCGAAGTGGCATTATCATGTTTTTGGTAAGCGCGATTGTCTTTCTTTTTCTTATACAAAAACAAAAATATGTTTCTTATGTGATCGGTGGTATTATTCTTTTTATGGTGATCATTTCCCCTTGGTATAAATTGGAAAATGTTAATCCGTTCCGTACAGCGTCGGTGAATGCCCGTCTTGTAAATTATTCTCATGCCATTGAAATTATTAAAGAAAAACCGATTTTTGGAGTAGGCTTTAATGCGTATCGCTATGCGAAGGAGAAAAAGAACACCGCATATATACAATCATATATTCCTGATCATGGGGGGGCGGGGGTAGATAATAGTTTCTTGTTTGTATTGGCAACGACTGGAATTGTAGGATTATGGATTTATATTTCGTTATGGGTAGGATTACTCAAAGTTGCATATAATCGTTATCTTGAAAATAAAAATGTTTATGCGATTATGTTTCTTTCTTCTGCCGCGGGATTATTTGTTAATGCGTTTTTTGTGAATAGTTTATTCTTTCCGGCTATTATAGTATGGATGTGGATTATCTTCGGACTAATTCCTCTTAATAATAAAAAGTAATTATTCCTTGTGAATTTTGATTTCTCTGGTTGTTACGTTACCTGCCTTATCTGTCGCTTTTACTGATAATGTATTATCTCCGTCTTTGAGTGGATACGAATAGGTATAATTTCCCATATTATCGACAATTGCCCAGAAATCATTGACTGTTACTTTTACATCAGGATCTGTTTTGCCTTTTATCTGTATCGGACTTTGAGACATGTTGAATTTATCCCCGTCAGAGGGAGAAGTAATTTCTAGTGACGGATTTTTTACGAGCAGTTTTACCCGCACTTTGTTTGAATAGTCACTCTCCCCGTTTTCTATAATATTTTTTGTCTGGAAACTATTGTCGCCTTCTTTTAGGGTTATATTATTGAAGGTATAATTACCGTTTGCATCAGCAAGGGTAGTTTGTACTCTGGTATTGTTGTTATATAGCGCTATTTTTGTTTTTTTGCTTCCGGAGCCTTTGAGCGTAATAGATGCGCTTGCTGTGGCATCAAATGTTTCATGGAGCGTAGGAGGAGCGATATATATTATTTCTTCTTGAGCCGGTTTAGTTTCTATCGGTGTGGAACGTCCGAAGAGCATTCCCATCCCGATCAAAAGATACGGTCCAACCAGAAATCCCACAAGCAGTAATGCCGCGATCCCACCAAAGGCAATGAACATATTTTTTTTCGTTTTTTGTTTGAGGGTTTCCTCAAATCTGGATTTTTCTTGCGGGTTATCTATATCTTCAATCGGGTGCATTGTGATGGGATCCATAGGTAGTTATAAATATAGCACTAACCTGAAGTATCGACAAGTCTTGAGCCTACGGTCGGGATTGAACCGACAACCTGCGGTTTACGATACCGCTGCTCTACCATTGAGCTACGTAGGCAATATAGTGTATTGTAAATAAATTATGGACTCTTCGCAAATGAATACATTTTTTGACCATAAATATTTACGGACAAATGGTTAAATATATAAATATTATAGATAAAAAGATGTTCAAAGATCATTTTTTATCGGGAATTATTACATGCGTGATTAATATTATTTCACAAAAAGATTTTTCTTTGAAGCAAGATAAAAGTGTTAATTACTAAAATAATAGCACTATTTTTATTCAATTGCTAATTTGAGGCTAGATGGAAATCAGGACTATGGAGATATTTCCCGATAAAAATAAAGATATTTTTTTATAGTTATTTTTTATGCTCATCAGAAAATCCTTAATAAGTATATAGTATTTTTATGTGAATGTCAATATTATGATCATATTATTTAATCATTATAATGGGGGAAAATAGGTCAATTTGAATATATATTAAATGAGTAATTAATGTATGCATTAAAGAGCGTGTATTTATTTTTATGCCTGTTTCTCAGTTTATTCGGTAATTATTGTCGGTAAAAAATGCGCAATATGGTAAGATTTGGGAATTACTCGCATGCGCAAGAGATGCTCCTGTCTGCCGGCAGGCAGGTCTCCGGCAATGCTAGATCAGCATGACACTCTAACCGTCATCCTCGACTTGATCGAGGATCTCTATTAACAAAGAACTAAAAAATTGATAACGAATTGTTTTACGTATTACGTTATTAGTTACCTGAGAGATTCCCAGTCATGTCGGGAATGACAAATATCGTCATTCTGGGGACGAGCAATGCGAGGACACCAGAATCAGATTCTGGACAAGCCAGAATGACGTTACTGGATTATGTCAGATTCTGGACAAGTCTTCGATATACTCATACTTTGAGCTTTTCGAATGAGCCAGAATGACAAAGGTGTTTTCAGTTTTGTGTTATTTGAGATTGCTTGTTCGCAATGACAGTGTTTGAGATTGCTTCGTCTCCTGCAAGGCAGGATCCTCGCAATGACCCTTCGGCAGGCTTAGAGGGTGCGTCTTTTTCTTCTGTTGGCGATATGTAATTGCAGGATAGCTTTTCCAAGCTCTGCACGAGCTTCCGCAAAGTCCTGTTCGCTGATGCCTTCTTCTTTCTTTTTGAGGAGTGCTTCAGCACGCTTTTGTGCTTCCATCGCTTTTTCGACATTGATATCTTCCGAGTGGATCGCGTAATTCGCGAGGATACTTATTTTGTTATTACTTACTTCCAGAAATCCGCCGGTGATCGCTAAATACTGATCTTTGCCGCCGACTTTGATAAGCGCTTCTCCTGGTTCGAGTTTGGTAAATAAATTGACGTGATGGGGAAGAATGGTAATTTCACCACTCGCTGTCATGACGGTAATTTGGTCTATATCGCCTCTATAAATAATTTTTTCCGGAGTGACAATTTCTAGCTGCATGGATTATTTCTTTTTAGCCTTTTCTATGACCTCTTCAATGCCGCCAACCATGTAGAAGGCTGATTCGGGGAGATTATCATGCTTACCTTCTAATATCTCTTTAAATCCGCGTACAGTGTCTTCTACCTTTACATACTTTCCGGGAGAGCCTGTGAAGACTTCCGCGACGAACATTGGCTGACTGAGGAAACGCTGAATCTTTCGCGCGCGTGCGACAACGAGTTTGTCATCATCAGACAGCTCATCCATACCCAGAATAGCGATGATATCTTGTAGATCTTTGTATTTCTGTAATACTTTTTGGACGCCTCGGGCAACTTCATAATGATCTTTGGTAACGATATTCGGATCAAGCATGCGGGAGGTGGATGTAAGCGGATCTACGGCAGGATACAGGCCCTGTTCGGCGATTGATCGTTCAAGCGTGATTGTTCCGTCCATATGCGCGAATGTCGTCGCCGGTGCAGGATCAGTGTAATCATCAGCCGGGACGTAGACCGCTTGAAGGGATGTGATAGAGCCTTTCTTGGTACTGGTGATTCTTTCCTGCAGTGCACCGATTTCCGTTGCAAGAGTCGGCTGGTATCCTACAGCACTGGGCATGCGGCCGAGAAGCGCTGATACCTCAGATCCGGCTTGGGCAAAACGGAAGACATTATCAATAAAGAACAATACATCTTCACCTTTCTGATCGCGGAAGTATTCTGCCATAGTGAGTGCTGAAAGAGCTACACGGAGACGGTTTGCCGGTGGTTCGTTCATCTGTCCGTAGACCATGACGGTTTTATCCAACACGCCTGAGCCTTTCATCTCAAGCCAGAGATCTGTCCCTTCACGTGTGCGTTCTCCGACACCCGCGAAAACAGAATGACCACTGTGTTCAATAGCGATATTACGGATAAGTTCTTGAATGATAACGGTTTTACCCACGCCAGCGCCGCCGAAAATACCGATCTTCCCTCCTTTGGTGAACGGAGCGATAAGATCGATAACTTTGATACCTGTCTCAAGAATTTGCGGTTTTGTCTCTTGGTCGACGAGTGCCGGAGGTGCTTTGTGAATGATGTCCATCGGTACACCTTTGGTATCAAATTTTTCTCCGTCTACTGTTTCGCCGAGCACGTTAAATATTCTTCCGAGTGTTTTATTGCCGGTCGGTACCTGGATGGGTGAGAAGGTACGGGTAACTTTTGTGCCTCGCGCGAGCCCATCAGTTGATCCAAAGGCGAGCGCTTTGACCTCATTGTCACCGATCTCAAATTGTACTTCCAAAACAAGTTCGGATTTGTCGGGCATGGTGAGTTTGAGTGCTTCGTACACTGTCGGTACTTCACCTTCGAAATAGACATCGACAACAGGTCCTTGGACTCTGATGACGACTCCATCTTTATTTTTTATGTTTTTATTTTCTGCCATAGTTTTTTGTCATCCTGAACTTGTTTCAGGATCTACTCCTTAGTCATTCTGGCTTGTCCAGAATCTGATTCTGGAGTCCTCACTTCGTTCGTCCCCAGAATGACGAGATTGCTGCTCCGCCAGCTGGCGGATCGCAATGACAATAAGTTTACACTGAACTGCCGGTAATATCAAGCAATTCACTCGTAATCTTTGCCTGTCTGGTCTTGTTATATTCCAGACGCAGATCTTCAATGATTTCCTTCGCGTTATTTGTCGCGTTCTGCATCGAAAGCATCCTCGCAGACTGCTCTGAAAGATAACTTTCAAGAATTTCCTGATAGACTGCCATCTCAATGTACCGTTTCAGCAAGTCAGGCAGAATGCTGTCGACATCCGGCTCAAAGAGCTGAAATGCGTCATTTGTATCTCCCGGTTCTTCATCATGTGCCATAATCGGCAGCAATTCGAGCTTTTCGGGCCTTTGTGAAAAAACATTCACAAAGTGTGTCGATAATATCGTCACTCTGTCTACTTTTCCAGTAGTGAACTGTTCAGCGATAAGATCTATGATCGGATACACGACATCAAATCTCGGAAGCGTATTCCCAAACGGAAATGACGCGATTATATTTTTTGTTACATGTGCTACAGGTCCCTCGATTTTTTTACCGATAGTGATAAAAGAATCGGATTCCTTGGTCTCACGTAGTACTTCACGAACCAAATTCGTAACAAGTCCTCCGCAAAGACCCTTATCAGGCGCAATCACCACATACAACGTTTTGCCTGTCTTATCAGACTGAACCATGTATTGTGGCAGCTTATCCTTGTCAAACCGCTTTGTAAGGCTTTCAGTGACCTTTACAAGCCTTTGTACATACGGTCTTGAAGAAAGTGCTGCGTCCTGCGCTTTTTTTAGCTTGGAAGCCGCGATCATCTGCATCGCTTTTGTCGTTTTTGACACGTTCTGTGCAGTTCTGATTCTTCTTACCAATTGTAATGTGCTTGCCATAACCTATACCTTAAATTTCTTTTTAAATTCATCAACAATCTTTTGGATTGTTTTTACGGTTTCAGGCGTGACTTTTTCTCCGGAACTAAGCGCGTTCATTAATTTTGTGTCATGTTTCTTTACATACGCGAGCATCTCTGACTCAAATCTCGGCATATCTTCCACAGCGATATCATCGGCCATACCGTTAGTGACAACGGCAATACTGAGTACTTCTTCACCTTCTGAGAACGGCGCGTACTGCGGCTGTTTCAAAATTTCATTAATTCTCTTTCCTTTTTCAAGCTGTGCTTGTGTGGCAGGATCGAGTTCACTTCCGAACTGCGCGAAGGCGGCAAGTTCACGGAATTGTGACATTTCCAATTTCATCTTCCCTGCGACTGACTTCATACCGCCAGTCTGTGCTGCTGTCCCTACACGGGAAACGGATGTACCGGTATTGATAGCAGGACGGATACCCGCGTTAAATAAGTCACTTACTAAAAAGATCTGGCCGTCTGTGATGGAAATGACATTTGTCGGAATATACGCGGAGATATCACTTGCTTGTGTCTCAATAATTGGAAGCGCAGTGATAGATCCTCCTCCGTTTTTCTCACTCAACCGGACCGCGCGTTCGAGAAGTCTACTATGTAGATAGAAAATGTCTCCCGGATACGCTTCACGGCCTGCGGGTCGTCTGAGTACCAATGAAAGCTGGCGATACGCCCACGCGTGTTTGGTCAAATCGTCATAGATTATGAGGACATCCTGCCCTTTTTCGAGGAAGTATTCTGCTACGGCGACGCCTGCGTATGGTGCCAAGTATTGCAATGATGCAGGGTCAGACGCGCCTGCGACAACGACAATCGTATTTTCCATCGCGCCGTGTTGTTTAAGTTTATCAACAACCTGCGCGACAGAACTTTGTTTTTGTCCGATTGCGACATAGATGCTGATAACCGGTTTTTTACTCTTTTGTGTATCTCGCTGATTAATAATAGTATCAATCGCGATAGCTGTTTTTCCCAAACCGCGGTCGCCGATGATAAGTTCACGCTGTCCACGTCCGATCGGGAACATCGCGTCAATCGCTTTAATGCCTGTTTTGAGGGGCGTATCTACCGGTTCACGGTCGATAACACCTGCCGCGATTTTTTCCATAGGCATATCTTTGCTTTTTTTTATCACGGGTTTGCCGTCGAGGGGCTGTCCGAGCGGATTAATAACTCTCCCGAGTAATTCATCCCCGGCCGGAATGGTAAGCATTTTCCCAGTCGTTTTTACAGTATCTCCTTCACGGATATCTTTTCCACTGCTGAGAAGGATGATGGAAGCATTGTCTTCATCGAGGTTGAGGATAAAGCCCGTACTGCCGTCTTCAAACTCAATCATCTCACTCATTCGTGCTTTGGTGAGTCCTGTCGCGGTGATAACGCCGTCCGTATTTTTCTGGACGTAGCCGACATTTTGTGTCTTTGGGTCTTCAGTAAAGGTACTGAGTTTTTTTTCTAAATTTTCTATTATTGTCTTATTATCAATCATTTTGTGCTTAAGTATCGAACTATCTGGTCAAATGTCTTATTCAGGTTTATTTCATATTCCTGATCATCTTCAACAACTTTGATGCCCGTAATCATTGAAGCATCTTCAGAGAATAACACTTTTTTCCCTGCAAATATTTTTTCTATCTCTTTTTTCTCCTGTGCAGTTAATGCACTCGCGGAAGTGATAGAGACTTCGCGCTTCTTTTCTTCATTATATAATGCCCGAATATATGTTTTTAAATCTTTCCTACTGAGCTTGTCAGCAATCTTGGCAACGGTTTGCTCGTCAAGCAGGTTTTTATTATAACTCAATTCCGCAAATTTTTTAAGTGTCTTTTTTGTCATTAATTTGGCCTCTTTTGCAATTCCTTCATTGCTTTCTGCAAAATTTCACTCTGTTCTTTTTCCGTAAAGACATTGCCGAGAGATTTCTTCAGTAATGCAATGGAAAGTTTCGAAACATAGGCATTAAGCTGTGCCTGCGCCTGTGCCGTTTCCTGTTCAATCTGAACTTTTGCTTCTGCGAGCATAGTTTCAGTTTGTTTTTTAGCTTTCAGTTCCGCTTCTTTGACGATTTCTTCGGCGCTGTCTTTCGCGTCCGCAATGATTTGCTTGGAAGAAGCCTGTGCTTTCTGAATGATTACTTTTTCCTGTGCTTCTGCTTTCTCAAGTGCTTTTTCACTTTCCGCTGATTTTTCCACGGATTCTTTCGCCAGATCCTGACGTTGTTTGATCATTTTCAGAAGCGGCTTGTATAAGTACTTTTTGAGAATGAAATAAATAATAATAAAGTTTACAATTTGTGCGACAACTAACTGCCACTCAAGTCCAAATGTTTCAAATATTTCCATAATAAAAATTCCTTTCGTTCGATTTCGGCGGGCGTTTCATCGGCAAGGCCAAATTCACCACCCGCGCAACCAAAATTGATTTACTCAATCGTTTTTACTTCAAGAAAGCGAAAACGAGCGCGTAAATAGCAATAGCTTCGGCGAAACCCATAGCGACGATCATCATCGGGATGATTTTCCCTGATGCATCAGGATTGCGGCCGATAGCTTCCATCGCCTTCGCTCCGATCATACCGACACCGATAGCCGGACCGAAACCTCCGATTGCTGCGATAATACCTCCTGTTATTGAAATATCCATAAATTATATCACCTCCTTATTCATGGCCACCACCGTGTGGTGTTGTGAATATTGCCATAAATGCCATCGTTAATAATGCAAAAATACTCGCCTGAATTGCACCGACAAAGAACTCGTACATTATAACAGGTATTGGCGCAAAAAATGCAAATGCTGCTGATAATGTCCCGAGAATGATTTCTCCAACAAAGATGTTTCCGAAAAGTCGGAAAGAGAACGATATTATTTTAGTCATTTCTGAAATAATTTCAAGTATCCCTTGGAACCATGTCTTGGGATGGAATGTAAAGAATCGCGTAATATAAGACATAAGGCCAAAAGTCTGGATGCTCATCCCGTGTGTCGCGACCAGCGAGACGATCGCAAGCGCGATGGTAGTGTTGAGATCAGTGGATGCGCTCCTAAAAAGCGGTGCCATATGTTCTCCATGACCGAATTCAATCGCACCGAGCACCGGTAACAATCCGCTCCAGTTGGTGATAAGGATAAAAAGGAAAAATGTCATGACAAAGGGGAAAATTTTGCCTGCTTGTTTGCCGGTGACCTGTTCGCAAAGGCCATAAAATCCTTCGATAATAATTTCGATGACACTCTGGAACTTTCCCGGGACCATTTTTATATTTTTATAAACGTAGATGGCGAGTGCTATGAGAAGAATGTCGACAAAAATAGTATCAACGACAGTATTGGTGATCGGAAATGATCCGACATGGGTAATTCTTTCTGCAGCGATAGAAATCATAAACAAAAAAGCCTGCGAACCAGGCAATAGTATTTTAATTTGATTTTGTTTTTAAGTCAAGAAGGAGAGTTTCCATAGAGGTTATGCTATCGACCAAAATGGTCGGTTTGTCATTTTTTGTGTCAATTTTTCCGCTGAGTAGAACGACCTTATCTTTTTCCAATAATTTTTTATGGAGGTCATAGACTTTGGGGAAGATGACGCATTCAAGTGCTGTTCCTTTTTCATCCGTGAGTCCCAGAAACGCCATTTCGCTTTGTGTTTTTTTCGTCAGAATCTTTTTGACGCTGTCGATGATACCGCCGACTTTGACGATATCTCCTTGTAATTTCTCTTCGAGTTCTTCAAAATCCATGGTGTTCATTGTTTTGAGATGCCGGAGCGTATCCAGATGCGGGTGGGAAGTTAGATAAATACCAAGAAATTCTTTTTCAAAGTCCAGTTTTTCTTTTTCGCCAAAATCATCAATTTCCGTCAGAGTGTATTCAATTTGAATTTCTGCCGTACTGTCCGTATCGAGATCAAAGAACGATTTTTGTCCTTCGGCATTTTGTTTTTTGATGATGTTGATTTTATTCACAATTTCCGGGTATGCAACGAGTAAGGATGCACGGTTGCCGAATGCATCCATCGCGCCGGATTTGATGAGACTTTCAATTGTCTTTTTATTTACGGTTGAGAGATTGATGCGGAGAAGAAAATCCTGCAGACTGACAAATGGTTTTTCATTGCGGGCTTCTTTGATGTTTTCAATTGCCGCTCCTCCCACGTTTTTAACTGCTGAGAGACCGAAGCGGATGTTGACGTTATCTTCGACGCTGAAGTCGCTTTTAGATTTGTTGATGTCAGGTGGGAGGAGCGGCACATTTAAGCGTTTACATTCAAGCACCGCTTGAGCGATTTTTTCATTTTTTGCCGGACCTGATGTACCACGCGACTCAGCGGTAAGAAGTGCGGTCATAAATTCGACGGGGAAGTTGGCTTTTAGATATGCTGTTCGGAAGGCAATGATCGCGTAACATGCCGCGTGTGCTTTATTAAATCCGTAACCTGCAAACGGGGCAATCAGTTCAAAAAATTCCTCCGCGCGTTTTTGAGATAGACCGTTTTTGACACATCCAGCTGTAAATAATTCCTGCTGTTTCTTCATCTCAGCTGGAATTTTCTTCCCCATCGCTTTTCGGAATTTGTCCGCATCCAGCCATGTATAACCGGCAAGGGTGATCGCAGTCAGCAGTACGTCGTCCTGGTAGGTAAGCACGCCGTATGATTGTTTCAGAATATCTTTGAGCCTTGGATCAGGATAGGTGATGAGTGCTGGATTGTGTTTTCTTTTGATAAATTCAGGAATGATCGCCATCGGGCCCGGACGATA
>CAZLSZ010000025.1:0-2819 GCA_964562445.1 uncultured Gammaproteobacteria bacterium | reverse complement strand
TTTAAAAATCGTTCAAATGGCAGGCGGAAGAAGAAGGGGTCCGCGTCAGTGATCCGCAGACAGTACGCGACGACGGATCCTGCCGCGGACCCTCTTCCGGGACCAACAGCAATACCGTTATCTTTTGCCCAGTTTACAAAGTCCGAAACTACCAGAAAATACGTTTCATATTTTTTCTTTGTAATAATACCCAATTCATAATCCACACGCTCTTTAATTTCATCTGTTATGTTTCCGTATCGTTTTTCAGCGCCTTCATAGACAAGTTTGGTGAGATAGTCTGCAGGAGTTAAACCATCGGGCACATCAAAAACAGGCATGTGCCATTTGCCGAGCGTTATTTCGACATTACAGCGCTCGGCAATTTTATTGGCGTTTTCGATTGCTTCGGGCGTATCAGCGAAAAGTTTTTCCATTTCTTCAGCAGTTTTTATATAAAAATCAGGGGAGTCGACCATGGAAAGTTTTCTATTGGTATCAAGGAGCGTTGATTGGGTTTGTATGCAAAGGAGCGCTTCCTGCGCTTCCGCGTCATCAGGTCTCGTGTAATGATTATCGTTGGTCGCGACAATGGGCAGTCCGAGTTTTTTGGAAAGTTTTAGTAATTCTTTATTTACGGGTTCCTGCGGCGGGACATTGATGTGGTGCTGGATTTCGATGAAAAAATTATTCGGGCCGTAAATCTTGGCAAGTCTGAGTGCGCGTTCTTCAGCCGTTTTTATATCATTTTCCCGCATGATTGGCTCTGCCACATACCCATTGACACACGCGCTGAGGCAGATAAGTCCTTCATGATATTGTTCTAAAAGCTCAATATCCGTACGTGGTTTGTAATAGTATCCTTCGAGATTGGCAATCGTGATAATTCGCATCAGATTTTTATAACCGGTTTCATTTTCGGCAAGAAGTACGAGATGGTTGTATTCTTTATCTTTGGCACCTTCTTTATCGTGGCGGGATCGTTTAGCAACATATATCTCACAGCCGATGATCGGTTTGATACTGATATCCTGGCAAATTTTGTAGAATTTGATGGTGCCGTACATATTGCCATGATCGGTAATAGCAAGCGCATCCATGCCGATATCTTTGGCATATTGCACCATATTTTTCATTTTTTGCAGACCGTCAAGGAGTGAATATTCAGAGTGGTTATGGAGATGTACAAACTTACCCATTGGTGTATTTATTCTAGCATATAGAAGATGATTATTCATTGTCATCCCCGATTCAAATGCAATTCCTCCACGTGTTTAATTCGCGCGCTCGACATGATAATTATTTTATACGAGGGTCCTTCGTACGCAGAATGACGATACTGTTTTAGTTTTATGTTTTTAGTTATTCGAGATTGCTGCTCCGCCAGCTGGCGGATCGCAATGACAGGCATTACTTCAGGGATTTTTGGAGTTTTGCTTTGATGATGTTTACGTCTACTTTTTTGCCGAGTTTTCGCATCGTCTGTCCGAAGAGGAACATAAATGATGCTTCTTTGCCGTTTTTATAATCTTCGACAGCCTTGGTATTCTCTGCGATTACTTCATCGATAATGATTGCCAATTCTTTTTCATCAATGTCCACAGTCTGCTTGGATGCAGCGATACTTTGTACAAGTTGTAGGGGAGTAAGTGATGAGGTGTCGACTTTTTTATTGATGATAGTATTCGCGATTGTTTTTGCATCAATCTTTGCATCTTTTCCAACTTTCGCAGCCTCTTCGAAATAGTCCGCGAGCGATATTTCTCTGGTTACAATCTCCGCGTCATAAGGAGTAAGCTTATATTTTTTTTCAAATCGGTTTCTTTTTTCGTCCGGTAGTTCGGGAAGTTCTTTTTTCCATGTTTCGATTTGCTCTTTGGTCATAAGAATCGGGGGGATATCAGGCTCCGGAAAATATCGATAATCCTGCGCGTCTTCTTTGGATCTTTGTGAGAATGTTTTCTGCCTATTTTCGTCCCATCCGCGGGTTTCCTGCGCAGGAATTTCGCCTTTGTTGAGAATTTCTTCCTGTCGTTTTGTTTCATAATGAATTGATTTCTCGACAAATTTAAAAGAATTGATATTTTTGACTTCAACTTTATAGTTCGGCAGCTTTTTGGGATCAGGGGAAAGCGAAATGTTTGGTTCAAGCCGCATTTCGCCTTTTTCCATGTCCGCATCACTTACTCCGAGATACCGTACTATTTGCTGGAGTTTCTGGAGATATTCTTTGACTTCTGCCGCATCATGGAAGTCCGGCTCCGTAACGATTTCGACGAGCGGTTTGCCGCTTCTATTAAAATCGATCAAACTGACTTTTTCTCCGTGTACTTCCTGATGAGAAAGTTTGCCCGTGTCTTCTTCCATATGGACGCGAGTTATGCGAATAGTATTTCCTGTTGAAAGTTTCATAGATCCTTCGTATGCAAACGGCAGATCATACTGGCTGATCTGGTATCCTTTTGCGAGATCTGGATAAAAATAGTTCTTTCGATCAAATTTTGAGAACGTATTTATTTTGCAATTGAGAGCGAGTCCAATTTGTATACACCACTCAATTGCCGTTTTATTCGGTACGGGAAGTGCTCCCGGAAGACCGAGGCAGACCGGACAGGTGACGGTATTTGGTTTTTTGCCGAATATGTCGCAAGAACATGTGCAGAACATTTTACTTTTGGTTTTCAGTTCTACATGTACCTCCAGCCCGATGATTGGTATTAGTTTTTTATTCATAGTTTTTTAAATGACAATAGAGATTGCTTCGCCGAGCTGAGCTCGGCTCGCAATGACACTTATCATATCTCTGGTTTTTGTTCATTCCACTGAGTTTCCTGCTGATA
>CAZLSZ010000024.1:0-18835 GCA_964562445.1 uncultured Gammaproteobacteria bacterium | reverse complement strand
GTTGTATTTGTATATTTGTTGTTTTATTTTTATATATGGTTATTTTATATGATTCATCAATATAGCCATCATTATGAGATACAATTGTATATGTGCCCGGTTGTATATTATTAATAGTTGCTGGTATATAATACACTTCGTTGTTAAATAAAAATTGTGAACCATACACATTTCCTGTTACATACAACATTCCCGTATTTGTTTCATTTTGTGACTTGGACGAATTATAAATAATTTTTGGTTCTTCTTTTTTTGTGTTTGTCATAGTATTGAACAGAAAAATAACACCTAATATAAGGAAAAGGATAAAGATATAAATAATATTAACTTTATTGATTATATTTAATTTGTTGTTCATTATTTTTGTATAACCCAAGATATATTCAAAGAAGCAGTTATCTGACCTTCTGTTGCTTTTGTCCTGTGTTTGCCATTCGGGTCATTTATTGCATATGTTCCATCCGGATTAATACCGGTAACAACAATATAGTGGCCCCCCCCTGTAAAATATCCAGGCCCATGTACTTGAATTATTGGTATCCCTTCTTTGAGATATCTTTTTCCTTCTTCCCATGATATTGTTTTTCCTTTTAAACCATACATTTTGGGCATTTCTGTCATTGCTGCATGAGCAGTCCCTGCTCCGCATACTCTCCAACCATTACTTACTGCTTGCTTTGCTGTTTCTGTGGGGAGAACTTCTTTTCCTGTAAGATAGGATATTATCATCGCGAGTGCAGTTACTCCGCAAGCTGATGATGCCATAGTACCACACCCACCGTAACTATTTGATCCCCATCTTGTATCCCACTGTTTATATAAAGGAACTTTTCCACCAATAGTACTTTTGCATGATGGTGGAAGTTCTGCTTTACCATTTGGTGTGCCTACATTGGTAACAAAACATGCGGTTTTTGTTTCATCAGCAAAGGCGCGCAGAGTAAGAGGAGATAGTGCGGAAAATGAAATAAGAAGACTATTGATCAGTAGAAGAGATAGCAGCTTTTTTCTCATAATACATATTAAGCATACAATTTTTATTATTCTGAGACAAGAGTGTGTATTATTTATCTGATTGGAAATGATTGATCACTAAAACGCGTTTTCAAAGGTAATAGTGTGTGTGCTCGGGTTCACATTGTGGCTTCGTATCCAATCATTTACTTCTTTTTTTACCATTTCTACATCAGGATTTTTTATTTTAACAACGAGGGTGAGTTTATCCGTGTAATCAATACTGAAATCATTACTTTCATATGGGATATAATCAAAAAGAGGGAAGTATTTTGCATTTTCATTTTCTGTCTGATCTCGTATGATTTGCGTCGAATCCTCTTGTTGCTTGCCAGATGTTCTAAATACCCAAGAATAAGGATTCCCATTCTTTTTATTTGTGACGGTGACAGTGTATGTGGTATTTGTTTGTAATCCTCCATAAACCTGTGCCGTGATTTTATTCGTGGGGTATGTATTCGTGAATTTCCAGTAATTCGGAAGAGGAGGATAAATTGTCATATGAAAATCTTTGTCAGAAAGGATCGGAGTATCCGTTGTAAATATAATACTAATTTCCCCGGAATAAACATTTTGCTCATCATTCTTTGGTGTTGTGGAAGTAATAGTGAAATCTCCGTTTTGAGATTGCATACTTGGTTGATTCATTCCTGGGGTAATTTTACTTTTTTGTTGGTTTATTGGTGTACCTTTATCGGATTTCTTGGGAAAGAGAATGAAAATGAGTATCCCAATTAGTACAGCACAGATAATAAAAATTAGTGCCCATTTATTTGCTTTTATAATATTTATTATTTTTGTTGATCGGGATTGGTACTCATTCTCCATAAAATTATCAGGAATACATTCTTAGCATAGCACGTCTATTTCTCCGCTTCAATATAAAGTTTATCATTGTTTTCGATAAAAAGTATATTTTTCTGTCGCCTGATTATGTTCCACATCATTTGTTGCCTTACAAGGTCTCCAGTTTGCTTCAACTGCAGTAAATTTAATATTTCCCATGGGTTGTTTTACAATAAGCGCGTGTCCAAATGTATTCATCGCTGATATCCCTATATCTCCTGCTTGCGGAGGAGTTCCCGGGGGCATTTTCTTATATGAATTTGATCCCGACTTAATGATATCGACCGCAAGGACATCGGATGCTCCATTAAATCCTGTAAGCGATGTCGGATCTGCATTAAAGAGTGATGTGACCAATCCGACATATCCAAGACACTGTGTACATCCGATAATTGAGCCGGGTCTTCTCGTCTCAAACGCGGAAATTTGTTTTTCAGTAAATCCTGAAGACTGAAGGTTTTTTCGTATACAGTCATTCGCTCCTGCGTTTGTAGATCCCCCGAGACAGGCGACATATGCTGCCATGAGCTTTTCTCCTGCCTGGACAAGATCACTGCTTCCCCCTCCCATTGCCATGTTTCCGCATTCGGGCGGTATGTTAGGTGTCGCTTGGGGATTGCCGATATCTGTATTGATACATGCCGTTGCCGTATTTTGGGCATATGCTGGAGTGGAGGAAAGTACTCCAAATAATAATATAAGAGGAATTGAACTTGTAAAAAATTTTTGCATAAGGCAGATATACAGTTATCATACATCCTTACTGTTTTTCGAGCAAGGGAGTAACGGTATGATTATAGACAACCGTTTGGTAGGGGATTAAATTCTGTATTTTGTGTTTTTAATTCTTCAATAACAGCTTTATTGACATAAAACATGATAGGAAGCTTACATATCCCTTTTTGTGATATGCCCTTCTCCCGAAACCATATGTTTGTCTCATCCTTTGCTGCCTGAATGTTTGGGGTAAGGATTTCCGCCATAAACATATCTACTGACTCGACATATTCCACCCGGACATTGCTTGTTTCATAAACAATTCCGGAATTAAACCCTTTGACGGTAGTTTGCAGCATGTTCGCTTTTGCATCGTTGTCCTGTTGTGAAATTGCTGGCCGATTTATGAGAATATCTGCTAATTTGCTGTGTGCCTCGGTATTATATTTTAATGTGTAGTTGTTTTCCAATTCGGAAGGAGAGGATGGGAAGGCTGTAATCGGAGCATTTCTGGAGGGAGATGCATTTTTATTTTGTAAAAAGATAAGAGCCACAATTGTAAGTATGATATTAACTAATACCAATGCTAGTAGAATAACGAATATATCCTGTTTTTTGTGTTTTAATAAATGTATCGTATATGTTCTAAACTGCGTTTTCATAATCCATACTTATTTAAACAACCGATATACATTTGTGGCCAATATCCTCTCCACGCACCACTCCTGTATTTATTTTTCCAAGTGTAAGCATTGAACGCCTGCTGTCGCCATGCGACATCGCCGACATCTTCCGGCTGCCCTGTATTCGAATATTTTGCCTCATTCATTTGGAAATTACCATATGCGCCGGATGACCCTCTGGCTGTACTAGTGGATTTCGGATTCCACGCGTTTGAATTATAATTACTTTCTGTCGGTACTATACAGAAAAAAGCTCCTTCTGCCTCATTCGCTGGCATAATTGTCTTGAATCCTGCAAGCATTTTATCTTTATCTATTATCCATCTTCCATTTGGATCTTGCTTGACCAATTCACATGCAGGGTCTCCGTAATTCGATTTCCCAACTCGTTTTAACTGATCCATCCAGCTTTTGTATACCCCATGACAGTCATCGTTGTTTGGTGGGATATTCATGGCTCCGCTTGCGCTTGCTTTCACTGTCGCCGTCGCTTGGTTTACGAGTGCTACATCATTCGCTTCAACAAGTAATGTTACTTTTACTGAGAGGTTTAACGGATTTGCTAATTGTAATTTTAATTGTTTTGCGTTCCATGTTACCGTTCTTCCAGCCGCGTCATATGTCCCTGCGGGAGCAGATGAAATATATTTTACCCCCGTCGGAATTTTATCAATAATAGTAATATCTTCCGCCGCTCCTTGATAGGTCGCGTTTATTGTATATTCCGCATTTTGGCCAACAGTGGCAGTGGGTGGTCCCGTTTTTGTCACATTGAGCAAACTTCCTTCACTTGGAATGACTTCTCCTGTTGCGATATTAATTGCGGTTATATTATCTGTTTCTGCTCTTAGGGTTACGTTTACCACCATAGATACGGGGTTGGATAGCGGAATATTGAGTGTCCTTGCATTCCAGGTGACAGTTCTTGCCGCAGCATCGTAGGTCCCGGTGGGATTGGATGAAACATACGTTACCCCTTGGGGGATACGATCAATAATTGTGAGATCTTCTGCTGCTGCTGGATAGTTTGCCGTGATTGTGTAATCGAGATTTTGTCCTCTTGTTGCTTTTGTCGGACCGGTTTTTGTAAGTGTTAATGTGGGATTATTTGTATTCTCTTCTGTTTTCTCGCTTCCGATTCCGAGGATAATAAATAATAATATAATGATAATGAGTATTACCAGTACAATTCCCCAGAAGATTGGACTTCTCATAACGGCTTGAAGACCTGTTTTTATAACTTGTTTGCCTAATTTGTTTTTTACTGAGGATGAGAGCGCCCCACCTTTATTTTTTTTCTTTTTTTGCTGCGAAGGTCCCTTTCTGCTACCTCGATCCGTATTCTTCCCTGGATATTTAGATTTGCGTGGTCCAATATTATTATTATTACCGCCATCATCAGCCCCTTCATTTTGAGGAGTATTTCGTTGTGGAGTAATAGGAGGCGGAGTATAGTCATCTGTCCGCATATTGCCAGTAACTGCTGCTCCGCGATCGTTTCCTTCGACTTCCTGTGTATACACTATCTCTTCTTCATCTCCCCTGGATGGTAATAAAAACTTATGAAAGAGAGCAAGTGGAATAGCTTTTTTAATGGGATTTATCTTTTTCCCTTTAGCAGTTGCTAAAGGGATTGGCGCATTCACGTTTCCTTTAAGTATATGTCCCGTTTTTTGTTGCGGGGTAGTTGTTTGATTTGATAGTGATTTTTTTGTTATTGTACTATTTTGTATCGCATGGCGCAGCGCATAGTGGGCTTCGGCTTTATTTTTTCCGGTAGTATGTTGGGTATTCTTTGGCACTGCATTGCTACTATTTTTTTTGAATTGTATAAGGGGAGGATTGATGTTTTTAGATGCGGAAACCGAACTAGAGGGGATGGGAGTGGATGCTTTATTTATACTTTGTTTATTGTTTTGAGACGTATTTGGCGGAATGTGAGAAAAACTCCCTGGGACTACGGTGTTTTTTGCATTTGTCTTCGATGGCATTGTCCCAGGTGGTATCGGCGCATGCGGAATAATGTTTCCTTGAGAGATATCTGTCGTGTTATTGGTGTTTTTCTTTTCAGTAATGGGTGGGTGTTGCCACTCAATTTTTGGCGTAGTGCTGGGAGCCATTTGTTCAGGTTTATTTGTCTCAGGAGAAGCACTCGTGAGGCTCGCTTGTTGTGCTGTTTTTTGTTCTGAATCATTATCGTCTGATGGTCGTGTCGTCATTATATCTGTCTGCGGAGACAAAGACTGTGGGAATGCCTCTTGTGGCCTTACGGGTTCACTGGTGACTATAGGCGTATTTATATCTCTTTGTGTTTTTTCTTCTTTCTCTCCTTCTTTTTCGTTATTTTCATCATCTTCATCTATGTTTTCCTTTTTTTGTTTTTCTTTTTCTTTCTTTTGAGAAGCTTCTTTCTCTTTTTTTTCTTTTTCTTTTTTATTTTCTGTGCGCGCTTTGTTGATAATATATGTTATGGCGGATGAAACGAATTCATCCACATCTCGTCTGAAAGCATCTTCTGTTTTTGCAGTCTGACTGAGACGTCGTATCCTTCCTGCGATATCATTGCTGAGCATGTGCGCCTCTTCCTGTACTGATTCTGAGGCTTTAAATTTATCCAGCGCGTCGTGTAATCTCTTCTCTGATGAATGGATAAGCTCTTCGGTGAGATGCATCCGCGCTTCTTCTTTCGGATTTGTTTGTTCTTGAGGTCGTTGTGAAGTCTCGGATTGTTTCGATTTATTGAGAACAGCAGTTGCAACTTTTTTAGTATCCATATTTTTATAGTAGCAAAACTAGCCGTTTGGGTACAATGCCGGACTACTGCGTGGGCGTGGATGGAGGAGGCGTTTCAGGTGAGGGGATATCGGGGTTTTCTACTGATGGCATTGTCGGATTTTCAGCCTGTATATTTTCTACTGATGGATTTTCCATTTGCGGAACAGCTTCCTCTCCGGATTCTGAACTTCCTTCAGCAAGCTCTGCACGTTCTTTTTCCTGTTGTCTCTTCAGGAGCTCCATCGGATTGGATGTAATCAGTTCATGTTCAAATGGCGCCGCAAAGACTTTCATCGCGACATGGTTTTGTCCTGCAAAGAATAATCCTTCTCCGACATCGGCCGAGAGAAGAAGTGCCTTTTCGCCTTCTGAAAGATAAAATGTTTCTGTAATCATGTCGACTTCGGCAGTTCCCTGTTTTAACAACACCTGAATGGATGAATTGGTAAGGACTGCTTTGCCGTATTCATGTTTAAGGAAATCTTCGACATCCTGTGTGGCTGTAGTCATCCCGAGGAAATATTTACGCGCGCGTTTGGCAATGGAGTACACAAATGATGCGGAATCCTGATATTTCATCATGTACCAGCCTTCATCAAGGATAAGAATACGTTTCTTTAACGATCTTTTTACTTTTGTCCAGACAAAGTCGAGGATAACATGCATAGCCACAGGGCGAAGCGCTTCTTCCAGATTTCTAATAGAGAAAACAGTGAGAGGGTTATTAATTTCAAAGTTTGATTGCTGATTAAAGATACCCGAGGCACTTCCTTTAATAAATTTTTCCAAAGTATATGCCAGTTCTTTGGCTGGCTGATTTTCCATACCGAGAAGTGTCTTATACAGATCTTCCATGAGAGGCGGTTCTTTCTTTTGGGTGGTAGGGTCTGTTGTTATTCCTTTGGCGCGGTAGCACTCGATGAGCGCTCGGTCCATGATGGCATCATGCTCCGCGTCAAGCTCTCCGGTAATAATTTTTAATAATCCATGGAGAGACATAATTTTAAGGCCCAATTGATTTTCGCCTTCTTCGTAGACGTCGGAAAGGTCAAATGGATTGAGCTTGATTTGCGAACCTGCGGAAAAATCGACAACTTCCCCTCCCAGTGCCGGTGTCATTGTTTCATATTCTCCTTCAGGGTCTATAACGATGACTTCTGCTCCCAGCATAAACTGCCGCATAATTTCTAGCTTAATGGTGTATGACTTTCCCGCGCCGGATTTCCCTAATACAACTTCATTTGCGTTTTCCAGAGAGAAGCGATCAAAAATGATAAGAGAGCCGTTTTGCTGGTTTACTCCGTACATAACTCCTTTGTTTTGGGTAAGAACAGCTGATGTGAATGGAAATGTGGATGCAAGAGATGATGTGTCCATATTTCGGGTGATATAGAGTCTGTCCTGTCCCAATGGAAGCGTGGACTTAAATCCTTCTTCCATTTGTAATGTGGCAAGTTTACCTGTTAATAAAAGTGAACTGAGCGATGTTTGAAGGTTTTTTATGGTATCATGCAGTTTTACCATATCCGGATCAGAAACAGTAATATAAAATCCGAATTGAAAAAATCGTTCTACACCTTTTGCAAGCTCTTCTTGTAAGCTCAATGCGTCTTCCAATGCTGCCTCAACTGTGGGATCGGCTACCTTTCCCTGCTCAGCATCTGAGGAGAGTGTTGCCTGCATCTCTCCAATTTTTCTTTTTAAATCGGCAAGAACATCAGAAGAAGATGATGGATAGCAGAACATCGAAATATCCATCGTGTGATCGTAGTCAATAATAGATTCCAGCCATCCGGGGGAAACATATCTCGGATATCCTGCGATAAAAAGCGTCGTAAAGAAATAATCACCCACACGGATATGTCGGAAATCGACCTCTACAGATGATGGGGCGATTAAATCCACGACAGAAGAGAGACCCTGTTCCACTGTATCAATCCCTTGTTTCTTTTGTTCAGGAGGAGCTTTCTTTGTGACATTCCTTTTTACGGTTTTTGTCGGTGGGTTTGTAGCTGCCGGTTGTGTGGCTCCAGATTGCGCTGTAGCGGCAGGAGTTGCAGCTTTATTGATAAATGGTAATTTCATTATTCACTTCCTCCTTTTGTGATTACAGCGGCATTTGCTCCGTCTTCCATTTGTTCAATATTTACGTCAGTATTATCATTATATATCTCATAAAATAATTTTATTAATTCTTCTTTCTCCAGAACTTTTGCGCTTGTTGCAAATTTTTGCAATTGTCCGACTAGGGAATTTGCTTTGTTGCCGAGTGATTTTTGGGCTTCAATGACAAATGGAGATTCATGTCCCTTTTGTTGTGCGGGCACAGCTCCGCCTACTCCCATTTCAAGAGAGGAGAAGGGAAGAACGATATAAAATTGTTTATTTAAAACGACATTTACGGTAACCATCTCTTTTACAAAAGAAGCATAATACGAAACGTAGGTTGCCAATTGCGGATTTTTTGTGTTTTGAATAACTCCTTCCAGTTCTACGATATATTGAGAGATATCCATGCGTCTATTTCGTATAAGAATTTGGATCGGGAATGAAAGTGAATTCAATAATCCCGCATATGCAAAGATTCTGGAATCCTGTTCTCTTTTTGAAAGAAGGGCAAAGTTACTTGCAGTAATTTCAATAATCATACAGGCATTATTTCCTTCAAGAATCACAATATTGTCTTTAAAATCGACAATTTCAGTAAATTTTTGTGTCGTTGAATGTATCTTTTGGGCAGCCATATATTTAGTTTATCCTGAATACTTCTTAATTAGCAAATAATTGTTGCCGCAATTCTTCCCTGGCGTCATGAGAAATAACCTCTATCGGAAGCATTATGGTATTATTGGCAATTATTTTTATAACATCAAACCGATGCTGCTTCTTGGGGTCTTCAAGCTCCATGGTATATGTCCCCGTAGCAAGAGGGGTAGCAGATGCAAATTGTCCGAGCGCGTTGGTTTTAAAGGCACGTACAGGGTTGCCTGCCGTATCTTTTACTTCCACAAGGATGTTTGATAAGACATTTCCTCTCGGGTCTTTTACTATCCCCACGATAACATTTGGCGTATCAGAGACACGAGGGAGTCCGGCTTTTTTACTCACATCTTGAGGGATTGTACGTACATGCATGGGATCTTGCACGGGTGCAGATGGTAGCGTCGGAACAGGTGGGATCGGGCTAGCTGCTTGTGCCGGCGCTGGCGGTAGCGGAGTCTTTTGTACTGTCAGCTGTGATTGGAGTTTTGATAGTTCATCATCAAGCTGCATTTTCTGTTTATGAATATCGTTGATTTGTTGTTCTAAAGACATAACTTTTTGATGCGCAGCATTGGTTCCTGTGGTCGTTGTATCTGTCAGTTCTTCTTTCTTTGCCTTTTCAAGCTGTTGCTCCAGCTGGAACTCTTTTATTTCCAATGATTGTTTTGTATTTTCTTTTTGCATTTGAGGCGCCGGAAGCGTGGTCGGTGTCGGGATAGCTGCGTGTGGTATTATCGGGGTTTGGGGCTGTTGCTGTAGTACTGGCGCTTGTGTATGGGAAGGAGTCATTGGAAGCTGCGGAAGCGTTCCGGGAACCTTTGCGCTCGTAGGTATTGCAACTGACACATTTTGCGCTGCGTCGTGATGTATATTTAGGGTGTTTAAAAACGCAGATTCTTTTTTGTCTAAGTCACTATTCTTTTTTAATTGTGCTCCATGAAGTATTGCGTGCAGTTGTGTCTGTTTGTCTATGGACTGCTTTATATGTAATGGTGTCGAAGGTTTTACATCTTCCGGTTTTTCTCCTTTTTTTACTGTTACCGCCTTTGCGTCAGGAATACTTGAAAAGCTTAGTTTTCGTGGCTGTTTGTGGTAGATATATTGGTTTGGAGAAAATACTGCTTTAACAAAATTTCCCGCCATAACATCAATTGGCCTGCCATCAATTGGTACGAATGCGATAATTGCCCCGCTCGCCCCCAGAATAGGGATCAAAAAGAATTTGATAAGGGGAGACAGTGGTGTATTTAATGGTAGATAAAAAAGAATAACAGCAGAAATAACGCCTGAGGCTACGTACGCAAACTGTTTTACGGTCATCGATCCTATCAGTTTAAACTGAAAACCGGTAACATCTTGTGGGATTGGGTGCTGATCCATATGTCATGTGAAGATGCAGGAGTACGTTTCGTTCTTCTTGTTTGGATAAGTTCAGTTCCCTTAAAATAAAGCAATAGTACGATGACGATACTCACTAGTATCTTCTATTGCTAAAAGTGTATAACGTGAAAAATACGATTGCAACCCTAACAAAGTGTGTCATAAATTGAGGCTAATTGTGAAAAGAAAACGATTACTTACAGTTATCAAATCCGAGTTTCGTGATACACGTCGCACCTGTCGTATACCCTATGAAGTAAATAATCGCGAATGAGCTTAATACGATCACCAGACCGATTAGTGCGTATGTCATAACTTGCCGAGCTGATTGCACCTTTTTTTGGTCGCCGCCTGATGTTACAAACAGAATTCCCGCATACACAATAAGTATCACCGTTACAGCTCCGACAAACATCAATGCCGCGCTGATAACATTTTCAAATACAACCGGTATACATCGTAATGAAGGAACGTTATTTTGGACACATGACCCCCAATCTTTTGCTGCAAGAGCGGGCTTTATGGATGGAATTCCATAGAGAAGGGTTAAAAGAGAGAATAGACTAAGTGATATTTTCTTTTTCATATCTATCATTAGAGTAGCAAAAAGAAATGAGTAAATGCAAGAGATTAAAATACGAAAAGAGTTAGTTGGTGATCTTCGGAAGTGTCAAGTTGGTGAGACTCAATCCGAAGAAGCCGAGTGCTACTTGGAGGATGAAGAACGCTAAGAATGCGATAACTAACCCGACGATTGCTGCCGTAATGGTCTGACGTGCGGCATCGACTTTCCCTTTATCTCCACCTGATGTGATCCATTTAATACCGCCCCAGATAAGGAAGAAGAGCGCTACAAGAACAGCGACAATTAAGATAAATGTGACGATTGCGCCAATCATCCCGCCGAGATTATTCGCATTCAGGTTGCAAAGCTTAGCGAATCCTCCCTGCATATTTGTGCAAGGATTTACATTTCCCGCAAATGCAGATGAAGCTCCAACGCTTAAAAATGTAAGTCCTGTTATTGCTGATCCGATTAGTTTTTTCATATCTGGATATATCATAGAACACTATTTCTCAGCTTGTCAATAGATCAATTTATTTTGCTCTATTTACCCACAAGCTTGACGTTAAATAAGCCTCCAAAAATGCTGACTATAAAGAACGCCAAGAATGCCACAATAAGCCCGATGAGCGCATAGGTGATTTTTTGTCTCGCTGCCTGAAGCTTTCCTTTATCTCCTCCAGACTGTGTCCATTGAACGCCTCCCCATACGAGGTAAATAAGACTCAGAATGGCTACAAGAACAAGCATTATTGTTATGCCATTTCCTATCGCTCTTTGGACGGTGTCCAATCCGCCTTTCGGTACGGAATTGGGTGCCTGAATCTGTTGGTTGCCCGGTAATGTCAATGCCAAATAATTTAATTGGTTCATATATCTATGGTACCGTACTGATACGAAAGAATGCAAGATGCATGTGGGTTATGAGCTTGCTCATGGGCGTAATAGTTAGTAGAATAAATGTATGATCGACAAACACTATGAAGCCGGTTTCCCTGTATCCATACGGCAAGATGAGATTTCTCAGGTGATCTCGTATATTAAGGATGGAAAGTCGTGTCAAGTCATCGGGATCCCCGGCGTGAGTAGATCGACACTTCTGGGTATGCTTGCATATAACCTCCCTGTTCGTCAGCAGTATTTGGGTGAGGCAAAAGACGAGGTGCATTTTGTAAAAATAGATTTCTCCGAAATTCGCAATAAGAGTTTGTTTGACGTGATGAAATATCTTTTTCTTAATGTCACAGAGTCCTTGCGTGAGAGGGGTTGGAAAGAAGAAAATATCGCGGTAGGAGATATCTTTCGGGAACATCTGCAGTTCAATGATGAACTGGTCCTTTTTCAAGGCTTTAAAGAAGCAATTGATTACTTAGCGCTTGAGAAGAAGATAACGGTAGTCTTGTTATTTGACAGATTTGAAGAATATATTCCTGTCGTTGCACAGGAGTTTTTTGCGAATATGCGCATACTTCGTAATCGCGCGAAGTATCGGTTCTCAATTGTATTCTCTTTACTTCGCCCTCTTGAAGACATCCTCGAAAATTCTTTGCTTGCGGAGTATTATGAATTTATTGCTGGGAATGTCATATACCTTGCTATAGCTGATAAAAAACTAACTGATTTCCGGCTTGGTTATATTGAGAAAATTACCGGAAAGCATCTTTCAGACAATGAAATTGATCAGGTTATGGTATTGACGGGTGGGCATGGAAAATTAACAAAATTAGCAGTTGAAGCGCTTTTGGGGCAAGAAAAAATGCCGGATGATGTCAGCGCTTTTTTATTGGGACAAAAAACAATACAACGTGCATTGTCGGATATATGGCTTTCGCTTCTTCCCGCGGAACAGTCTGCATTGATAGATGAGGCATTTGGAGATGGCGAAGTCCCCACTTATTTGGAACGGGTGGGGCTGGTGTCTAAGAAAAAAATTGCTATCCCTCTCTTTCTCTCATTTATCCAAGAGGAATATAAAAATAATCAGCGCAATAGAACGCTTTTGTATGATGAAAAGACAAATACTATAACAAAAGGAACAATGGTTTTATCTGATCAGCTTACCTCCTCTGAGTTTCGTTTATTGCGGTATATGCTCCAGCAACAAAATACTATAGTCGAGAGGGATAACGTCATTCATGTTGTTTGGCCCGACGTAAAATCAACTGCGGGGATTACCGACCAAGCAGTGGATCAGCTTATTTTTCGGGTAAGACGCAAAATAGAGGAAGATCCCAATCACCCGAAGCATCTGTTAACGATAAAAGGTCGAGGGTTTAAGTTAGAAGCATAAAAGATGTTTTATAAGTATTTTGTAATGAGAATATAAAGCGTAATTGCGCATTCTTTCATAAACTGCATAGACATCATTACATTGACATATATTTTTGTATGTCGATATGATGGAGAAAGGAATATTATGAACGAATCAGGACATGATGGTCAGAAACCATCACAAGAAAGAAAAGAACAGAATCAGGAAAGCGTCTACAGCTCTTTTTTTCGAAAGGCAGTAGATATTTCCGCGAATACTGATCAAAAACCTATTTTTACCCTTGCTGAATTGATAAACACCAATCCGCGGTATGAATGGGATGAAAAAGATTATGCAAAAGTAATCAGCCATTTTACGGATATTGAAGGCTCGAGTAAGGATAAGAAGACGGCGAGTGATATCCGTCAGATGCTGCACGCGGAAGCAGCAAAAGAAGGTATTTCTCCCCAAAAATTATCGGAAGCATTGTCAGATGTACCGTCCGAGAAGAAAACATTGGATGATGTCTATAGTGTTATTGAGACAAACTTTCAAGCATTAGATCCTGATGCGGCGGCACCGTACTGGCTGCAGTTACGGGAATTAGTAGAAGATGATGCTCCTGCGCGCGCAGCGGCTACATCACAACAGTCTGCCCCACTTAGCCTTGAGGAAGAAATAGATAATCAAATGAATATCGATCTTATGCAACGCCAGCAACTAGCAACACGGCAGCGGGCTAAAGAAAATCAGGAGAAAAAGAAATTTATTAACGAACAGGGGGAGGATGAGAAGCTGTATATCGGAACAATTGCAGAAACGATTGAGAAGCGATTCGAAAAAATCATGAATCCTGATGATCCGGACAAAGATAGATTTCAGTCATATTTCGCGGATATTCAGAGATGGGTAGGCACGGTATTGAAAAATGATGTGCGTGAAGGTGGAAAACTAAAGTTGTTAAGTGACCGTTATGAAGCATTTAGAGAAATAATGGATCTGAAATCCTCCGAGATGACAATTCCTGAAATGCAAGAAAAGGTAGCGTATTTGCGAGATAAAGATAAAGGGAGACTCACTAACTATTTTGTCGAGTCAGACGGGAGCGAGAGCAATCGATTAAGTAACCTTCTCGGTTATTCTACTGAATCTCAGCTCCCGCAACTTCCCACATCCGTTGAGGAAACAATGGATATTATCCAGGCGCAATTCGGTTCGCAATTTGCCACAGGCGGTGAATATGAGCTGATGGATATTAATGGAAACTTCCATATTGAAAATTTTTATTATTGGGCACGCTGGCGCACCAATTGGCTCCGTGAACAAAATCCGACAGACGCGATCAACCCCTTGAGTGATATTACTATCCGTACACAGTGGCAGTCTCTCCCCATTGCAGAAATATTGCAGTCGCCGCAGTTTCGCAAACATGTGCAATATGAAATTATCGGAGATGAAACAAAAGATGATGGGAAAATCCACGGTAAATGGGGCTCACCGACTGATCATCCGCAGTTTACAGAAGAGAGGACACTTGATTTATTGTATGAACTCGCCTTTTATTCCAAAGATCATTCTACTGCTGCTGAATGGTTTACTGTCCGAGGTGATAAAGATACCTTTTTGAAAGGCGCGCAAGTACATGTGAGCAGTTGGATGAGCCGTGGAAACTGGATGCATGTTTTTAAGAGACCATCTCGCCATAAGGGGAGTAGTAGTGAGTTTGAGCAGTTTTATAAAAATGATGCGGATGGTACGCTGGGGCGGGCTCTTCGAGAAATGGTTGCTGCATACTCGCACATTACAGAGTTTACAGACTTTCATACATATCAGGAGGGAGATCGTCGATTTGCATTGGATGATGGTGTCAAGCGTGAGGTGGGGAAGCGCAAATTCTTTAAAGATAATCTTTTCTATACATATTTGGAGGCAAACGGCACGAATGCATTTCTTAACGGGATATCGGAGAGTGTTCTGACACAACGTTCCGAGACACTAAGTGTATATCGGGATTTCCTGAAGGAGCAGATGGACCGAGTGGGGCAAGCATATGCGGGGAGAGACGGATTGACTGAAGAGAACAAAAAGCTATTGGCTCAGTTGACAGAACGCTATATGAAAAAATGTGACGGAGCTTCAGAAGTGAGTTTTGATAGCCCCAAGGAGATATTGGATTTTCATACCCAAGTATCAAAGCTTGTTTTCGGTATAAAAGTAAATGAAGACGTGAAAGAGTCAATTCAGCAAGGGACGCAACGATTGATGCTGCAGCATTTGAAATCAGGTTTTTTCTCAAAACTGAAGGAGATAGAGCTTTATACGTATGATGATAAGACAGGTAGGCAAAGTGGCACGATTACACTTGGTAAGGCTGTTGAATCTGTCTTTGATGATTTTGATGATAGTATAGAAAATTATGAGAAATATGTGGATTATAAACGATTAGGAAAGGAAGATCCGAATATTACGGATGCAGAATTCGAGAAATATGTTGAAAAAAATGAAAAATTAGCATTAAAATTAGCAGAAGTATTACTTGCACAATCCCGTACAGATCTGAATTACTTTAGAAAGGCTGAATTTCATTTTTCAAAACAGGAGATTTTGGATAAGGCTCTTCGCAAAGGTGTGGCAGTTAGAGCATTTGGATTGGATGAGGAGGAATCAAAGTATGCATCTTCTTGGGCAAAGAATATGCTGTATGGTTTTGGTATCGCGGGAGAAAATGATACATCAAATACGGGATTTGATTATTGGACACGTATTTCTCGTGCGGGTAAATATATGGCAGCGCAGGATACCAAGGGCTATCCTATCGTAAAGGCGTTTATTAATGAGGTAGAATTTTTGGGAAGTAATGTCTTTGATATGCTTGTGATAAAAAATCCCGGACAGTCGCAGGGACGAATGACGATGATGGATATCTTTATGGGAGGGGCGGGTGTCGATATAAAATCACGAAATGAGCGTCTCCTTGGTAAGCAGACAGACTATGTATTGTCTGCAAATGCGCAGCAAGGCGTATTCCTCAATAATATACGCAATGCTGCGGCATTTATAGACCAACTGCGTAATGCCAAATTTGACTTCGATGGCATCACCTTTACTGATCATTATGGAAATGTGGTAGTAGACAAACAGAAAGCGATATCTGAGTTTACGAAACTATGGACAGTCATACGATATAGCACTGATCAGCATGGGATGGAATATTCACGTTTGATGAGCAGAGATGGAAAGATTGATGATGTCATGCATTGTCAGTTCGGCAAAAAAACCAGATCAATGCTGGAGGATATACGGGACAATGTGTATCCTCATGACCCAGGGAAAGTCTATAAGTCTCCCGGTGTTGGATTATTTATGTCCTTAATGGCATCTATTGTCAATGAGCATAGAGGTACGGCAACTGGAAAACACTGGACCATACAGCAGCTTAACGAATTAGAAACTGTTATTGTCGGCGTTATTCACGGAGATCACAAAGAGAAATTATATGGAACCCGTGTTCCTCCGATGATATGGAATTCGATGTTAAGTTTAACCAAAGAAGGAGGATACCGAAAAATGATGATAAAAGAGGGATGGTGGAGTTTGTTTACATCCGTACTGTTTGCATTGGCAGAAGGTGGAGAAGAAATGTTGGAAGAGGTAGGTAGACCGCTTAAATAATTATTTTTTCCTTCCTCTTGGTTCGCCTGATACTCCTGCTGTCCCGCCTGCTGCTTTTGCAAACCATTCATATCTTCTTGTACCGATAATATTGCCATCTGCATCCGTTCTCATTTTTCTCGGTTTACCAAGCATAGTCTTTTCTCCCATACCAAGTATTCTGTTATAGGTGAATTGTCTTACAGCCCCTGCTTCCATGCCTGTCCTAGGATCAGCTCTTCTCCAGCTTCTTTTCCACCCTGCCTCACCGGCTTCTCCGATTACCGATCCTCCCGCAGCGATACCTCCTCGGATTTGCTTACCGAGACCAAGTCCTTGGGGTGTCAGTTTGGCTTTAATGGCATCCGGCATCCCCGGTGTGAGCAGGATAAGTCCAAACGCAATGAGAGATCCGAAATTATCCATATTTGAGTTCCCTACAAGCGGAGGAAGAAAAAGATTATTCGGATCTGATTTACTTTTAAATTCTGTTGCGAGAATTATCGCGAAGGTCAGCATCCATGCAATAACGGGGAATGTGAGTAAATATGCGAAGATATGCTTGAGCCAATTTTCAAAGCCTAGCGGTCTACCTGGTAATAATCCCAACACGATATATATGGGACCCATAACTGTATATACAAGAAATAAGACCGCTGTTTTCAGGAGATTAAACCAGAGTCTGAAGAGTGTTATGATAATAGTGACGAGCATAATTAATTTGATAATAGAAGATACAATGAGCGCGATACCCGCAGGTATACATTCTCCCAGTGACGTGAGGCTGCATCGTGGTGGACGTGTATAATTGATTCCTAAGAAGCTAAATGTAAGCTGGGTTATCATATCTCCTACAGCACCTCCCGTATCATTGCTAATTTTACTGATTCCTCTCGCTGGAAGTCCGCCGCAGCTTTCGCTGAATATTGCATTGACATAGGCCATTGGTGTCTGGACAAGATGTTTTTGCGCGGATTGATCAATGGGAGAGGTTGTATTATTTGTATAATCGCACATCGTTGTTTGTGAGTTACTTGTAATCATGGACATACCCATATAGGTAACTGTCCACATAAGATCAACCATGGCACCAGCAAGTGTATAGGAAAATGTTATCAAGAGAATTGCGATGATAACTCTGGGGATCTGATTTTGCAACGTCATGACATTTCTGGCATCAATTTTAAAGCGTAGCATAATTCCCAATGCAAGTACGACAAATGCAATAACAAGCAGCGCATATGCGATATTACGGACAAATTGCCATATACCCATAATGGGGTACATACTGCAAAATCCGTACCCCATATTATTCACATTGCCATTACATATGGCTCCTCCGTTTTGCGGTTGTTGGTTAGTTGCATATGTTTGTTCCACAAGCCCGAAGTTAGAAGACATATAATTGATATACTCTACAGAGCTAATCGGTTGGTGGTAGAGTGTCCCTACTTGGGTAGAGAGAAATCCTAGGACTCCTCCGAGCTGAGGTCTTGTGTTGTCTGGTATTGTCACTTGCGTAAGTTTTTGGGAATCAGGATTATATCCCAAACAAGGTCTTGTCTCGTCTACGATATCTATCCCTGCGAGCTGGCACCCTACAGCTGAGAGCACATCGATCAACACAATTTGCGCATAAGAATGGCTGTTTCGAGGGACATTATCTTCTACATCCGGTGTGCGGAACTCATCGAGTATTTGTGAAGAGGATGACGATTCTACTCGTTGTGTCTGCGCATATGTGTTTTTTGTTGAGAATGAGGTGAGTAGTAGCAGAATACAGAAGGATATGAGTACCTTTTTTACAATATTTTTTATATGAGTCTGGGCAGAAAGACGCATAGTTTAAGTTTGGAGGATTTTAGGTAAGATGTCAAGCAAATAACTGAGAACTAAAAACAGAAAACATAAAGATAGTTGAAATTCTTAATTTTAGTTATAAGTTCTCAGTTTTACGTTATTAGTTATTTGTTGTTCTGCAAAGCAGAACAGTGCGGTGTTTGTTGGACAAAGTTCGAAACTATTTCGAGCAAAATCCAAATGATTAAAACTACTAAAAAGGACTCGGCAGGGCGAAACAATTTTTCTGGGGTTTTGGATTCGCCCTGCCTCGACTGATTTCCCGCCCGCAGGAGGGGTCTGGGGAGGAATGCGGGCGGGATTCGGACTGGGGGTTTTCGGAAATTCGGC
>CAZLSZ010000023.1:5245-19573 GCA_964562445.1 uncultured Gammaproteobacteria bacterium | reverse complement strand
TGTTGCCATAGAATCTCCTCTAATGAGATTCCAATATGTATCGCGACTTATTCAAGAGATTCTGCGTGCATAGAAGCATTGCGTGGACAACTCTCAATGTCATTGCGAGGATCCGCCAGCCGGCGGAGACGAAGCAATCTCACATAATATAAAAAAACCCGAAGAATAGGAAATATATGCAATTATCGAGCGCGTGAACAAAGCGCGTGAAGAAATTATTGAGTGAGTCGTCAGGGGGATTCGTCGCCTTGTGCGACAGGGGGAGGACTTCCCCCGACAGTGAACGAAATAATTTTAGCGCGACTTCACTAGCTCGACGGTTTTGGTACTTTGCCCACGCAAAGTACAAGGAAAAGATATTTTTGAGATCCTGAAATAAATTCAGGATGACGTTACAAGTGAAGGATGACCTGCGCGAGAGATGCTTCTCCGGCAAAGCCGGATCCACATGACAATGAATGAATGCTACTGCAGTTTGGAGAAAACCTGACGTGCTTTGAGCCTGCGCTCGATAATCGATTCGATCAACGACTGCGTATCAATTTCGCTTGTTACAGATGCCGACTTATCCCAATACCCCAGTGCCGTCAACAATTTAATTTCAAACTGCTGTACAATATCACGGCTTGAGAGAGACGTTTCTGCTTGACGATACTGCCTTTGTGGCTCATCCCGCAAACCAATACCGAATGTTCCCAATGTGTACTCGTCAAAATCAGTAGCTGTATTAACAAACATAACCTCTTCTTTTTGCGCAATCTGCAATAACGTTTTTTTCAAAAGAGAAAAAACAGCATAATTTTCCTGATTTTCCGGACAGAGACAATCTACAAGCTCACAAAGGTGATACGCGAGTCCGATTTTATTGAAATCCTTCTTGAGGTCCTGAAAATCCTCGATCATTTTCACTTCGGTGAGGACATACATCCCCGACCCTTTATAAAGACTAAGGATTGATTGATTCAAGAGCTCAATATGCGCTGACCGTTTACTGGTAATTTTGCGGACTCCCGCAGCTTTGATACTGATCTTGCCAAATTGCGGAGTAAAAACGGTTATGATACGATCAGCCTCTCCGAGATTGTGGCGTTTGACGATAATTCCCTCTGTCCTAAAATTCCTCATGGATACTATTTATTATAATAAACTCCTTAGCGGATGCAAACTCAGCAACAAATAATTGCTTTCAGAAGGCTATAACTTGATCTTGGTTTCTTTATCGCTGGTAAGATTAAATGACTCAACAGTTTTACCATCAACTGATAATGTATACGGATTATCTTTTGCCCCAGGCTGTTTCTGCATCATAATAGGCAGCGGTGAGCCATTTTCAAGCTTAAATGGTAATTTATACGTCAAGGTTAACTTACCGATACCTTTCGGACGGACACTGACAAATCCTTCAAAAACTGTTTTCCCAAGCTCTTCATAGGTAGACATTTTGACCTGTGAACCTTTACTCTCGATCAACTCACTCCCTTTAGGGACAAGAATCCTTATCCAGTCACGATACTCCGCGTTCAAACAAAGTCCTCCGCTCGCGAGACTACAATCAGATGGCGGAAACGGATTCTTATAGTTAATCGTTACCGTCTTGGTGATTGTACCGTCCTTATCAACAACATAATCACTATCAACTGTTTGTTGCATAAAGATATTTACTTTCGCGCCGGAGAAATTGGATTCATTAATATGAAGATAATCTCCCTCAAATGGTAGGATCTTCCCTGCGGCATTCAAACTCTCAAGACCCTGTTGTGCCTGTTCATCATAGAGATAAAAGAGGACATGTTTTTGATTGGTCTGTGCGATAATAGACTGGAAGAGCGGGCCCCAATACACCTTTGGGGAGGATGAAAGCGCCTTCACCATAATCGAGGATATCAAGTCTCCGATAATACTCTTACGATCCGACTTGATATAATTCACCGGACGGGAGATATCATTCTCAAGGGCATAAATCACTTGCGGACAATCACATCGAGGATCAATATCCGTCGTAAACTTCTGCCCTCCTGCCTCGACCTGATTATCAAGAATTTTGATAGTTGAGACCAATACATTGGTATCTATTGCGATAATACCATCGACATCTTCTTTGAGACTTGCTTTTTCATACATTGACTTAAACACTTTCATCGATTCGACGAAATCCGGACTCAAATTACTATCACGAAGATTCATGGTATATACCTTGGGGAAGTACTTCAAGATAGGAGCCGGAGCTTTGGGCTTATTTGGAATTGAATCATCCAATTTATAAATATCATCCGACTTATCAAAACTGATAATGCCTTTATCTATAGAAAAAATCGCGTAAGCCGTGATAAATCCTCCTGTCGGACGAAGTTCTTTATCATTCTGGAAAATAACCAGATATTTCTTTGCTTCCGACTCACCCAGAAGTGATGGAAGCGTCTTGATAAGCGGCTTTGCGTCACGCACTGCTGTCGCAGTCTGATCGGTAATAGTACGGATACTTGATAACTGATCCTTTACTTTTGAACCAAAAATAAGCTTGGGATAATGATTCGGATCGACCTGATCGATTTCTTTTTCTACTTTAGTGAGGGAGGCTTCAATATTGTCAATCTGAGGAGTAATTTTCCCCATACTCAACACGACAGTCTTGATACGATCAGATGTCGAACCGGTTTCTCCCGCGTCTTTGCCTTTCAGCCCAAGAATATCAGCATACGGAGCAAGTGAATCAGTTACGGTTTTGGTACTAATCAACCCATGCTCAGCCGCATTGAGCATATGATCAGCGTCATTGTAGTACCACGAAAGGATCGGGACAAATTTTAACGGCATGAGATAATGCAAATTTCGCTGGGTTTCTTTTAATTCTTTCTGCGTCTTAACTACTTCTTGGGAAGCAAGCTCTATATTTTGTTTTTTTAGAGCAGCGGTAACAAGCTGCGACTGACGATACGTCTTCAGTCCTGATTGATATGTCGCATATGCGGGAATTGCGATGAGGATAGCCAACACTATCACCACAAGCAGAGCAATATAAAGCTTTTTAGGAACTCTCTTTATTTTTAAATTTGTTCTTTTTCTCTTCGGCATAGTATCTATAGTAGCACTACTTTTTACAAAATCTTGCGAGGAGGCAGTTCTTACTTTTTGTGATCGCCTAGTAGTCTTCTGACCTCCATCATCATTAAACTCAATTTTATCAAATCCGGACATCTCGTATGTATACTATACTGAACTGCTCTATATCTTGTCAAATTATGAAGCGCCTTTTCCTGATACCATTGCCCATGGGGTTTTCAAAATTATCCACAGATCCAGGAGAATTGATTGTTTTCGCGCGTATTCCGCATCCATCTGTATGCGTTTATCAAATTTGAGTTCACTTCTCCCCGAAACCTGCCAAAAACCGGTAATACCGGGTTTTACTGAAAGCACCTCCTGCACTAATTTCTTGGTCTTCGGGTATGCCTTCTGCTGCTGTTCGAGTTCTTCAGGATAATACGGGCGAGGCCCCACAAGACTCATCTCTCCTTTCAAAACATTAAACAGTTGGGGAATCTCGTCTAGAGAATGCTTCCTGATAAATTTCCCTACTTTTGTTATTCTCGGATCATTTTTGATTTTATAATTCCCGCCTTTTTGCTGTTCTTCATATGCGGCTTTAAATTTGGGGTCAGTCTTGAGAAGATAATACGCATTCACAATCATTGACCGGAATTTATACGGACAAAAATAACGATTATTTTTCCCTACTCGACGAGGAGTATCAGCCAACACGGGACCTTTCGATTCCAATTTTATCGCTATCGCTACGAGAAGAATAATAGGAGAAAAAAGTATCAATAAAAATAACGAAGAGATGATATCAATAATTCTCTTTACACTATGAAAATATATGCTTTGTGTACGAGCGTGAGACATGGCTACACCAGATCCTCATAATCAGTCCCATTGAGGCCTTTTACAAACGTCTTGATCTTAGGGACAGAACCTTTCGGACAAATAAGGATGACATCATCCATACTGACAACTACCAGATCATTCAGGTCAATCCCCACAACAAGCTGATTTGTTTCATTATGAATAATAGAATCTGTACATCCTTCTACCATTATTTTACCTTTTGTCACATTTGCTTCCGTATTTTCACTCAAGGCTTCCTTCAAGGCTTCCCATGCTCCGATATCACTCCATCCGATATCTGCCGAAATGACCCTCCCGATCTTGGGATCCATCTTCTCTAAAATCGCATGATCAAACGATATCTTTTCAATCTGCGGATATTCTTCGGCAAGCACGGCACTATATGAGTCAGTTCCGTACGCATCATGAATCTTCTTCAGTCTACTGAATAAATCAGGTGAAAATTCTTCAAACATTTTCCATAACAACTTCGGGGTTGTCACAAAATATCCAAGATTCCACGCATGACGGTTGTCTGTAGCGAATTCATCCGCTAATTCCTGCGGTGGGGCACATTTAAAACTCAATCATTCACTGGTAGATCATCCACAACTTCTTTCTGTTCGCCGAATTCGATATAGCCTACATTCTGATTGCCATATCGGGGCTTTTGCGCGATAAAGATAATCTTCTCAGGATCTTTGATGACGAGTTTCTCTGCTGCACGAAGAATTTTCCTGAATAATTCTTCCTTTTCTACCAGATGATCACTTCCCCACAAAAGCACGATAGGCTCATCAGGATCTGTTTTGACAAACTGCGAGATCACCAGACCCACTGCAGGTCCGACATCACGCATATCAGGCTCGACAATAATATTTTCTCGTGGTAATTCCGGCAGCTGTTCCGCGATTGTAGCAGTATACTTTTCCCCTGTAGAGATATAGACATCTTCCCATTTAAATTCGGGGAAAAGTTTGTGGACGGCGATTTGCAGCATAGATCTATCTGCGATAATCTTGCCGAATTGTTTCGGAGAATTTTTTCTTGATAATGGCCATAGTCTGCTTCCGACACCACCGGCAAAAAGAACTATTTTCATAATACCTCACAATTATAATATTAAATGTGCTGATTAACAAGTCTATAAAAATTTTCTTTAAAAGAGTCATACCCAAATACATCAGCCTGCTCTCGGCACTTTTGTGGAGGAAAATGCATCGTTTCAAATTTTTTTATCGCAGCGATCAAAGATTCCTTTGTCTGTTTATCGAAAAATATACCTGTTTTCCCTTCTTTAATCGTTTCCAACGCTCCGCCACCACGATACGCGATAACCGGGCTGCCATAATACTGCGCTTCAATAACAGTTAATCCTAAATCTTCAATTCCCGGAAAAAGTAACGCTTTACAATTGCTATAATACTCTCCTAATTTTTCATCAGAAACGCTTCCTAAAAATTCGACAGTCGATCCGCTCATCTCTTTGAGTTCATCCATCCAACTCCCTTCTCCGATTATCTTCAACGGTACACCAAGTGTATTACATGCTGCAATTGCGATATCGATTCGCTTATATTTGGTAAAGTGAGACAAACGAGACACAATAAGATAATACTTCCCTTTGTCATCTTTGTGAGGTAGTGGAGCTGCATTGGTTATCCCTGCCGGCGGATAGATAAGGGCGGAATCATGATGATAATATTTTTTTATACGTTTTTGCACTTCTTTGGAAATCGCTATATAAATATCAGGGCGATTTGCCGCCATAAGATCCCATTTTTGCAAATAAAAAACAATAGGTGTGGCAATAAAACGGAATACTCTATTTGAAAAATACTCTTTATATCCGCTCCATAAATATCTTGTTGGGGTAAGACAATAACATATATGTTTTGTGCTAGGTTTTGTGATAATACCCTTTGCGGCTTCACTGGTAACAGAGATAACAAGATCATACTCATCAAAGGTGAATTGTTCAAACGCGAGGGGCATCAAAAAGGGAATATATTCATGTTTTGTCCGCAAGAAAGGAATTTTTTGTAAAAAAGAGGTTTTTATCACAAAATTTTTTGCCCATCCAGCGTTTTTCTTATCATGAACTGATGTATATAATGGAGCATCTGGAAATAATTTTTGTAAGGAAAGAAGAACACGTTCAGCACCTCCCCATTTATTTACTCTGTCGTATACGAGCGCAACTTTCATACATTTGTATTGTTTCTTTTGTCATTTTTTCCCATGAATATCGTTTTATCCGCTGTAAACCTTTTTCTCTATATTTGGCAAACTTCTTTTTATCACGTAATACACTTTGTATTGTAGCATGGATAGAATCTTCAGAACGGGGATCAAAATAGACGGCGGCGTCACCATATATCTCTTTATAGACAGAGATATCTGAAGCTAATACGAGACACTCCTGCTGCATAGCTTCCAGTCCGGGCAACCCGAATCCTTCCATAAGCGATGGTGTGATAAGCGCATGCGCATTACGATACAATACTTGCAATGTTACATCGTTTATTTTGCCTAAAAAGATAACTTTTTTTTCTAAATGATAATGCACTACTAATTCCTGCAATCGACTATAAAAATAGTTTTTTGCTCCGACAAATAATAATTTAGTATCAGGATACTCGGACACGATTTTTGCAAACGCTTCGACCAATATCTCCGGATTCTTATGGGGATAAGCATTTCCTACAAAAAGAAAATAATTATCATATTTTGCTTTTGCCGCTCTTTTATTTTCACTAAAATTATTATCAATTCCCTCATACGTCACCACAATTTTTTCTGGATTGACTGAAAGGTGATCAATTATCTCATCTCTTGTAGCTTTAGAAACTGTTATTATTTTGCATGCTTTTCTGGAGACATGCTTGAGTAAAGAACGATACGCAAAATGTTTTATATAATAAACAGGCAATGGCAGCGTGGATGCTCTTCCCGTAGGAAAATGATTAATGATCAAATCATGAATTGTCACAATAAAGGGTCTATTATAGGAAAAAGGAACGGAAAAATACGGAAAATGCATCACATCCAGCTTTTCTTTTTTAATAAGCTTGGGGAAGTCTGCCTGTTCACGGATAGAATGCCAACGAATATTGGTAAAAATAAATTTCCAATGCGGATTTCTTTCACGTAATTGACTGATTTCGATAGGGATAGGATGTGATGCTTTTTTATAAAAAAATAGCACATAATCATTTTTTTTGTCCTGTTTTTCAATTTCCTTGAGGAGATTTCGCGTATAGCGTCCGACTCCCGTTTCATCCCACAATCGCGCATCGATGCCGATACGAATTTGGGAATCATTATGAGACTTACGTATGGTAATCATACGAACAATTATAAACCTCCATCTCCTCGGAAACAAATAGGAATTTGGCCTGTAGATTCATGGTAAACGGATAAAAAAAACATTTATATAGACAAATACAGAATTATTGCTATAATTCTCAGATGTCACAAACTGAACAATATAAGCCAAAACATAGAAAAGAACCATTACGCAATCTCTCCCGAAGAGATTTTGTATTAGGAGGAGCAAGTGCAATACTATTGGGTACTTTATACAAAGATACTGGGCCCGATATTCCATTTGATCAGGACCCCTTGCCTTTCTATAATCCAAAAGAAAAAATACCTCCCCGTGAAGTACTTGTAACGGCTAATGATGTCAAAAAATCCTACGATAACCTCAAACCATATACTATGGAAACACCATACGGAACATTATTCAGAAGAGAATTAGGTTCGGATGATATTACATCGGCATGGAACACACAACATCCTCTTGCCGCGATACATCAATACAGTCAACTGAATCACACGCTGCCTACAGGACTACCCGAACCCACAGATGTAACACGCGCATATTGGAACGAACCGTACAGAAAAGCCGATTGGCCGATAGGATATAACATCATCCCCCAAAAATATACGGACCATATTTATAATGATGACGGAGCATGGCTTGCCCTCATAGACGCTGAGAGATATTGTATGTTGCGAGAAATGAATCGGGATGATGAAGCCGGAGAAGTACTCCACCGTACACGACAGATGGTACAAACCGCATGGAAAAGTTGGGATGAGACTACGGGTGGTATTTACTGGAAAATTCCACAACCCAGAAAAGAAAATCGGGATAAAGCCACCGTATCAAATGCTCCCGTAGCGAGCGTAGCATTACGACTCTATGATATTGATCCTGATTATAAAGAATCACATTTACAAAAAGCGATAACGATTTACGACTGGATGCGTACAAATTTATGGGACTCTCAAACAAATTTATATTATGACAGGATGGAAAAACATGAGGGTAAGGACGTAGTCATAAAAGACTATATGACGTATGGACAAGCAAATATGATAGACGTGGGAATTCGTCTTGCACGAATTACCGGAGAAAAAAAATATGAAGAACACGCTGAAGCTACCGCGATGGAACTTCTTACCAATAGATCTTTTTATACACAGCCTTTACCCGTGTATGATTCGATTTTATTACGCTCTTTTTTCTCGCTTTATCAAACTACAGAGAATAAGCACATGAAATCGTTACTGAAAGATAGAATTATATTATATGGGAATAATATTGTCAGAAATCGAAAAGTGTGGGATCGGGAATCAGGGAAATATAAAAGAACGAGTATTTTCCTCGACGAGCGGGATGTACAATCCCAAGCAGCAATTGCAGAGATATTACTTATTACACATTATCTCAAAGACCATTAATTTCCATTCGTATACTTTTTTATATTTCGATGATGCAGATAGTCAATTCCCTTATGCACAAGCACGTTCACAAACTTGGGATATTTTTTATCATAATTTTTTTTGAAAAATATTCTCATCGCGTTAAACCGATGTCCCTGCATAGTCTTCTTTCGCTCAACATCCGCTGTGGTCAATTTGGCGGACTGTTTTTTGATACCACTAGAAACGCCCGCATAATGCAATATCCCCACATGCGGCACATAATAAATCTTATACCCAATCTGTCTTATGTTATAACAAAATTGTAAATCCTCTCCATAAAAGAAATAATCTTCATCCCACCAACCCACTTTTTCGCCAACTTCGCGTCTCACAAAAAGGAATGCTCCTGTGATAGCATCAACAGTATGTATTGTTTGCATATTTTTCCATCCTTGTGTATAACCGCTAAATAATCGTGAACGCGGGAATACTTTTCCTAATTTTGAAAAATGACAAAACGCATTCCAAGGTGTCGGGAAACCGCGATGAGAAGCATCATCAATTCCTCCCGTAGGAATATTTACTTTACAACCCGCGGCTCCTGCATCAGAATGCTTATCCATAAAATCTATCATGTAATTCAGTGTCTCCGGATATGTTACGGTATCGGGGTTGAGAAAAAGGATATATCTGCCGGTAGCATAGGGGATGCCCGTATTATTTCCTGCCGCAAAACCGATATTGCCGCCGTTATCGACGACATGAAATGACGCGATTTTTGTTTTTTTTGCGTATTCTTTAAATGCCTGCAAAGAGTTATCAGGAGATGCATTATCCGTTACAATCACTTCGAAATTTCCTGACTTCACATCTTTCGGGTAATTCTTTTCGATAGATTCAATCGCCTCAAGAGTAAATTTTTTTGTATTATAATTAAGAATTATTATTGATAAATCCGCTCGTTTCATAAGATCATTGTACTACTTTTGCATACACCTCATCCAATTCTTTCGCAATCTTTATCCATGTATAATGTTCTTCAATAAGTTTTCTTCCCAGACGAGAAATTTTTTCATATTTTCCCTCGTCATATAATAATTCATATAATTTGGCAGACAACGAGGAAGTGTCATTACCGACCAGAATCGATTCGTTATCCTTCGCGCCGATCGCATCAGCGCTCATCTGCATCGTTACCACTGGTGTACCGCAGCTCATTGACTCGAGTATTTTATAACTCGTACCGCCTCCCACACGTATCGGCGCGAGCAAGACACTTGCTGATTGAAAAATTTCGGGAGTAGACATTTTTGAACTTTCTTCATCAAATACAACTGATGGATCAGATGACAGTGCTCGTATTTTTTCAGGAATTTTACGTCCCACTATCCACAATGTTACATTTTCTTTTTGGGAATCAGACAATAATTTCCGGAATCGAGGCCAGATGTCTTTGATAATAAATGAGACAGAGTCACTATTCTGAACCCAAGAAAAATCTCCGATAAATAATACCCTCTTTCCCTGTTTTTTTACCTCTTTTTTTACATCTTTGTAACTGAATTCGCCGACATTTACACCATTTGCGACAATGTATGGAGATGCTCCGGCCTTCTTCATAACACCAGCATCGTCACGTGAAACTGCGACAAGGGCGTCCGCTTTTATCCATCGCTCCTCTTCTTCTTTTCTTATTTTTGCAATGTCGATGGATAAAAGCGGACGCATAAAAACAGGAACCTTTTCTGAGAATTTTTTATAAACACTATATTCGATATTATGTTCTGCCAACACAATAGGAATATTTGTTTGCGGAAGGTTTTGCATAACATAATACGTTTCAACATGAATAACATCATATGACTGCCTGTGGAGTTCAGTACGAATAGCATCTTGCATCTTTTTCTGTGTATGTCCCGAAACCAAAAATGAATTTGAGGATGACCCCGCTTTTATAACATTTTTCAAAGACCATTGTTTTTCTCTCGGGATAGTAATAACTTTGCTACAATTTTTTTGCATTTCATGAATGTCTCTCTCCGTTTGCGTAGGACGTATTTCACATATTAATGTTATCTCATGGCGCTTTGATAATTCCTTGATGAGATTATAGAGACGTACTTGACCACCTGAAAGAAGCGGATATGGCAGATAGGAGGAGAGCATTAATATATTCATAGATCTGAACGCAGCGCAACTTTCTCGTCATCAGTATCTTCACACTTCTTCATATCAATGATAACAAATCTGGGATCTTTTTTTATTACCTGACATTTTTCCATCCAATAATTTGTCGGCTCATCATAGTTCACAGACACCATATAATCCGCTCCCTCGGTGATCCACTGTTTGATTTTGTCTCTGCCATATGTCCATCCGTGTCTATTGGTTTGATACAAGAAGGAGGGATCAAAATCATACGGAGCAATAATTTTGGCATTTTTGGGAAGGTGTTGATCCACATATTGTCCTGCTACCACGATCTCATGACGGTTAATATTAAAATAATCACGGACTTCATACCAACCGAAAGCAAACATCATCAAACACAAAGCAATTGCTAAGGAAACATTTATTATCCTGTTATACCACCTGTGACCGTATTGCAGGAGAAAATCTATACCTTTTGCGACAAAAATCGCTCCAATTGGCACCAAAGGCATCTGATAATAATCATGTGTCACATTTCCCCGGGCTATATAAACGAAAAAAATAAAAACAGAAAGAAGCCATATATAATAAAAAAATCCTTCCTTTTTATCATTTCCTTTTATAATTCCCAACCAAAAAAGCACAAATCCGCCGGTAGCAAAAATTAATCTATTCATCCTGTCAAAAATAAGCCATCTGAAAAAAGCACCGGTAAACCTTATATCACCTTGATTGTACAACCAAGTAGTCCCGAATTGTCCTTCGGGATAGTGCCCGATATGCTGCCGCCATAAATAAAGCGGCAATAAACCAATAAGAGCAAATACATATACAGAAAATTGTTTTACAATGCGTATCCCCCATTTTCGCAATAATAAATATGTTATGGGTAACAATAATATTAATCCATAGGGTTTAGTAAGCACCGCAACAGCAAAAGCAATTCCGCCCAGAGCCCCCCACCACCATTTGGAAGTAGCAGTCCACCTGGCACTCAAGGAAAGAGAAAGAACAGAAAAACTAATATGCATCGGATCAGGCATAATTACTCTACCATAATAAATATTGTATGGAAGAAACGCATAAATACCGGCTGCAAATAATCCCGTACGTAAAGAGGAATAATGTCTTGTAAGCAAAAATAACCAAAAGATAGTCAATGTAGAGAAAAAAATGCTGACGAGCCGGCCCCATTGCTCGATAGTAAATTTCCCAAATGTCATATATCCCCAATACGTTATACTATTATAAATTGGAAATTCCGCAAAAAAATATCTTTGAGGGTTTGGCAGACTACCTTCATTAAGGGTATTTAATGCATCAAATTTGGGATAAAGAGGCGTGAAGCCCTCTTTAACAAAATTTCTCGTCACAGAAGCTGTGTCTGCCTGTCGCCAACTATGCCAATCAGCAATGGGATTATCGAATTTATACATTCGAATCATAAACCCACTCAGCAAAAAAATTGCTAATAGAATATATGGAAAATATCCTCTAAATTTTCTCATTTTATTTCGGAAACAACACCTTTTTTAAATTCAAATATATACATTCTTTGTGGGAGTAATTTTTTGGCATTTTTTGCTTCATCCATACTTGCATGATCATATATCTGAAGATTATCATCCCGATAAATAAACCACAAACCATCAAAAAGCCCAACTGGAAAAACCCATACACCTTGTTCCTTTGTGGGAGTATTAACAAAATATAACTGAGCTTCGGGAGCAAAACTGGTATAATTCAGTTTAAAAAATGTTAATGTCTGCTTCGAAATGGTACTGGCATGCTGCCATTTGGTCGACTCTCCTCTAATTTGTATCCAGTATGCAGCTAGGATAAGTATTATAAATAATAATAATACATAATTTCTATACTTATTCTTTAATCCTTTTTTGATGAGATAGGCTGCAAAAATGTTTAACAAAGTGACTAAAATAATGCTAAATCCCAGTGCAGCAGGATACATATATTTCCCTTCCATATTATTTAATGGAAGAACTGAAAAGAGAGTAAGAAAGCCAAATCCCAATCCGAAAAGAATCATCTGTACGTTTTGGGATACAATCTGACCTTTTTTCTTTTTATACAAAAGAAAGATTATAATACAAATAAGAATAAATAGCGAAATACAAACCGCCTTGTGTAGTAATAAATGAAAACTCGTAATCACAAAAAATAGTATTCCCAATAAAAAGCTCATTAAATAACCGACATAGTTGTGCATAGCATTGGGAATCATAGTCATAATGTCATAATTATCTCCTATAATCTGCGCGCTGGAGAGATATTGAAGTACAAAATAACCCAATACCAATAGTACAATCGGCAAATAGATAAAAAGTGTACGTTTATGGATATCTGACTTATAAAAGATAATATCAGCTGCTATTAATGTCGCCGGAAACATAAAACTCCCCTGGTAACTTAACAAGGAAAACGATATGAAAATTAAAGAAAAAATATAATAAATATAATTTTTACTTTCTCTAAAAGAAATAAGAAACAACATAGCATACACCAAAAAAAGCGTACTCAACGTTATAGGGAGTGTAGAAAGCCAATACATGTTTATAGCTACCGAAGGATGGATAGCAAAGAATACAGCGCTCATAAAAGCAAGGGTCTTATTTTTGAATAGCTTTGCTGATACCAAATAAACACCTATGGTGGTTGCTATATGTAAAAGAAGAGAAAAAACATGATATCCCTGCGGTTGGAAAGAAAAAAGTGCATATAAATAATACATAAGAATATTTGTCAATGGCTGATAAAAGAATCCTTGAGCATTGGTAAAGTACTGGATTAACTCCGATGCATTCACAGAGGCAGCCTCTCGAAGCATGATAAAATCATCTGCCACAAAAAAATTGTTTATGGAAGAACCGAACACAGTAAATATTAACAAAAATAAATAGATGAAGAGGAAAATTTTAGAAGTAAATAATGCGGACAGATCGGATCTATAATTTATTTTCTTCTTGGTACTCAAAGCAGCTGCCCCCATCCCGATACCCAAGAGAAGCCACATTGATTCAGCGACCTTTGATGCTTCAAATACATCTATCAAAATTGCGTTTGCCAATAGACCGATTACTCCTCCCACCAATCCAAATAGCAAACCTTTCACCACGGGATTTGCTATCTTACCGATTACATTTTTTACATAGATTCCGAAAATGACAAATATAAATAAGAACGACAAGAGGCCTGCTAAGCCTGTTTCGCCTAAAGCGCGAAGATAATCATTATCAGTTGCTAATGTCAAAGAAGAATATCCTGTCCCAAATATTGGACTATACATAAATGCTTTCCAGTTTCTGGGCCATTCACCCTGAAATCTGGTAGTGAACGATATATCCAGAGCATATGCTTTCTTAATGAGAAAACTTCCGGAGACTGATGCGACAGCAAGATCACCATTTCTTATTCGTTCAAGCTGTTCGGGAGTGAGTGTCGTAGAATAGCCGGTAGAAGGTATTTGATCTTGATCAACAGTAAAATCACTCGCAGGGGGAACCTCCGCCTTTTTAATATTTTCCGCGTCTTTTGCATCGGAAATCATTTTTTGCAAAT
>CAZLSZ010000023.1:0-5235 GCA_964562445.1 uncultured Gammaproteobacteria bacterium | reverse complement strand
ATCTGCCGGTAATTGTTTTTCTGTAGATACAACTTGCACCTCCTGAATTGTTTTGGAAAAACGCTGAATTGTAGAATTACCAAAAAGCATCATAACACCTATACTCACCACCAAAATAGGAATAATCCATTTTTTCTTTTGCCATAGAATTAACATCCCCACAATGCCCACAACATATGCGCCAAAAGATGTCCGTGAAGATGTAAAGTTTAACAATTCCAAAGCTAAAAGACTTAATACTACCATTATTACTTTCAAATATATCTTTTTCACAGTAAACGCAAGAGCAACTAAAAGAGGAATAATAAAAACCAAATATGCAGACAAATCATAATGTCCTCCAAATGTGGATGTTATACGAGAGGTCTCATTGAGACAAAGTGGTACTCCCTTGGCAAATTCTTCGTTTCCGGTAAGAAATGCAGGGAAACAGAAAGGATATTTTTGGAAAAAGTCAGGGAAAATAATCCATAATATAGAATAAAATCGCTGTCCAAAACCATATAAGATGACCCCGAAAACTGCAATACCTACTGTAATTAAATAGGTATACACATCTTTTATATTCTTTACCGAAGAAAATCCGATAAAAAAGAGAATCATATATTCAATACGTCTGGCGTATTGTAGAAAAGCAATCTTTGGGAAAAAGTTGGTTAAGTGAGGCGCTATAAAGGACAGACAATAAATTAAAGACATCAGCCCCACGACCCAGTAGAGAATCAACGTATATCCCTCAGGTTTGGGAATAGAAACTTTTTTTCTGATAAGCTGTATTACCCAAATAATAGCAAGACCCAAAATGAGAAAATCTTCAAGGCGGACATACACCCATGTATTTGTGACATGAATACTCGGCAGTTTAGGATACAACGGAATAAAAAGTATTGCGATGATTACTCCGATCTTCAAAATATAATTATCGAATTGCTTCCAAAGCCTTTTCATATGTTTGAATATAATAACTATTTCTCCTTATTTTTCCTATCCCTATCAGTGCCAAAGCTTTCGTTCTGAGAAGCGTCTTTACATAAAGATATTCAGCATAACTTCTATGCTTTTTATAAAAATACAATAAATTTTTATAAATATGGACAATCGCAAATGTCCTATTAGAGCTTCCTGTGTCTTTATGATAAACCTTTATATCCGGATAGAAGTATACATCAAAACCTCGCTGTTTGGCACGATAACAAAATTCCATATCCTCCGTGTACATAAAAATGTTTTCATCAAACCCTTTCAGTTTTTTGAATACATTTTCCCTCACCATCATTAGTCCCCCTTTCACCCAATCTACTTTTGTAATTTTCTCCGGATTTGCATCAACCATACCGTACTTTTGCATACCCGCAAGCAGCAGCATGACGGAAAGGGGGGAATAAAAACTTCCCACACACGCCTGCTGTGTACCATCATTATTCAAAAGCTTACCTCCCAAAATTGCGATATTCTCATGCTGATCCAGATATGCCTGCATCTTTACAATACCTGCATCTTTTACGACTGTATCGTTATTGAGAAAAAGAATATATTTGCCTTTAGCTCGAGCCGCCCCGATATTACACCCTTTTGCAAACCCATCATTTTTTACGTTTTTAATAAGAAAAAAATTTTTATATGCCAATTCTTTTATTGCTTTTTGAATCTGTAAAACAGAATCATCCATAGACGCATTATCTACGATGATAAGTTCCATTTTACCTGATATAAATGCAGATGCGAACTGTTCCCATAAAGATTTCATACAGGCAAGAGTTAAATGGCTTTTATTAAAATTAAGCGTTACAATTGAAATATCCATAAAAAATCACCTAAACCATGCTGCTCTGCCTAGGCGATACGATACTGCTGTCTGCTTTCTTTCTCCGATGACTTTCGCGGGAACACCACCCACGATAGTAAAAGCCGCGACATCTTTTGTAACTACTGCCCCCGCGCCTACGACGCTTCCTTTTGCCAGAGTAACACCCGGTAAAATAATTGCCCGAGGACCAATAAATACATAATCATCTATGGTAATAGGAGCTGAGATAGCGTGGAAATCCTCACTATGAATATCATGCTGGCTATTATAAACCATTACTTCACTGGCAATGTCGACATGATCACCGATTTTTATCGTATCTCTTCCGTCTAAAACAATTCCCTCCCCCAGAATACTGTCCTTCCCAATGGTAATATTTGACGGATTATAAAATCGTGCTCCCATATGAATAGTTGAACCTGCACCAATTTGAATCCCTGCCAACCGGTAGAAAAATCGACGTATATAATGGGATGGTATATGCCCGACGAGATGCAATATGTACACAATAAATTCACGCCATATAGTACTCAGACGATTTGCAACCTTCTTTGAAAAACCTCGCTCACTATTTGCCATTCTTTTTACCTCCCACTTCGATCAAAATATCAAGGGTTTGTTTCGCTGTTTTATCCCAGTTAAATGTTGCAGCATGCTTTTTACCCTTTTCAATCATAGTCTTTCTCATTTTTTCATCATAGACAACTTTTTCGATCTTCACGGCAATATCATCGACATCTTTAGGATCAAAGTATATTGCCGCGTCTCCACCTGCTTCAGGAAGACTTGAGATATTACTTGTGAGCACAGGACATCCATACTGCATAGCCTCAAGAACTGGTAGCCCAAATCCTTCATAGAGACTGGGCAACACATAACAAAGCGCGTGACGATAAAAAACAGCTAAATCGTCATTATTCACGTTTTCAAGTATTTTTACGGTTTCTTGTACACCATATTTTTTCGGTGCTGTCAAAATTTCTTCATACATCCAGCCGCGCTTTCCGATAATTACTAAATCAAAGTCTCTCTTTTTTATCTTTGAATATGCTTCAATAAGGCGGACGATATTTTTGCGAGGCTGGAGCGTCCCGACAAATAAGATATATCGATCACTGACATGATATGTATCTTTTACTTGGTTCATACCGTAAACACGAGGCTCCAGACTCATCACATTTTTTATACCCAGATGCGTCACTACGACATCCTTTTTGTCTACCCCGTACTCCTCAATTATATCATTTTTGCTTGATGTACTTATCGTAAGTATCTTTGTAGCATTTTTTACGGAATATGCCGTCCAACTACGAAGTTGATACAAATCTTTTTTCTTAAACAGATGAGGAAAGTATATATACGAAAGGTCAAATACGGTCATCACCGTTGGAATAGGAGACTTTCTAGGGCCATAATGCGTCGGAGAGAAAAAGACATCGGGTCTGGGTTTATGCATATATAAATCAAGCGGCAGGCGCCACTGTGTCCAAAGAGCTCCGGGTTTTATAATACGATACTGCCAATTCTCAGATTCGGAAGGCATATCATTCATAGGTTTATCTTTCAAATATATAACAAACTGTATATCTTTTACCTGATAAAATCGCTGCAGCAATTGATACGCGTACTCTCCCACGCCTACACGCTTTGTTACATTTGCTTCATTACCATCAATACCGATAATCATATTACATTGCAGGATAAATTACTTCTAATCGTTCATCCGCTATCCCTAGAAAAGATTTCGCGTCTTTTTTTGTTGATTCAGAGATACAGATGACACGATCTGATTCTTTTTTCACCCAAGCAAGCTTTCTTTTCTGTACTTCCACAATTTTTTTTGCTGTCTCTTCAGGAAATTTGTATACAATTAAATCATACAGGATTGTCACTTTTTTCGCCCGTATGGTAGGCGGTTCTGCCCAATCGGATGAGAGAAACACATCTACATTGCCGATGAAATATTCAATTGGCAAAATATGCAGTTTATTCCATATGATATCAAGAGCAGTAGGTGGAAATGCATATGCTTTTACTGTTACATTTTTTTCACGGATAAATGGATAGTCAGGCAGTTTCCTTCGTAAACTTGAAAAAAAGAAAATATACTGATTATGCTTATCCACCTCCAACAGGTGTTCAATAAGACTTTTAAGATAATTTGCAACACCGGTACGTTCGTAGGCAAGCTGGGAAATATCTATTCCTATTTTCATATAGATTGAAACACTTTCATTGTAGCATAATTGAGGCTTTTTTTATTTTTCACTGGAGTACTTTAACGGGAATTTTTGGGTATATTCTTCCTGAAGCTGAGATGTGTGAGAAATGTTAATGATAAGATCTGCCAGAAAGCCGGTAAATAGTGTCTGGAGACCGGTCGTAACAAACAGAATACCGATAAATAAAATCGGTCTTGTCCCCACCCGAACACCAAAGACATAATGTATGTACGTCAAATAGCTGAGAATAATAACGCCGATCACAAAAAAAAGAATGCCAATAAAACCAAAAAAATGCAGCGGACGTTTGGCAAATTTGAGAAGAAAAATAATGGTAAATAAATCGGGGAGATTTTTGAAGATTTTTGAAAAACCATATTTTGATTTACCGTATTGCCGTGTATCGTGCTCCACGACAACTTCACCTACGATAAAACCCTGCTGATGGAGAAGTAACGGAATAAAGCGATATAATCCCCCGTAAATGTGTAATTGTTTAAGCGATTCCCGAGTAAATAATTTAAATCCGCAATCTATGTCGTGCAATTTTAAACCAAACAGTATTCTATTAAGCCAGTTAAAAAATTTGGAAATCACAATCATCTTTGATTTATCTTTTCTATTCTTTCTCCATCCACAAACAACGTCCGCACCTGACTTGTGTTTCTCCAGAAACTTATGCATCTCAGATGGTTTATCCTGTAAATCAGCATCCATGGTAAATATGAGTTCACCCTTTGCTTCAGAAAACCCGAGCGCAAGTCCGTCTGCTTTGCCTCTATTTGTTTTGAATGAAAAAATACGGATATTTTTATCTTTTTTGGCGAGCTTCTGCATCACAGAGAGAGTATCATCTGTCGATCCGTCATCGATAAAGAGGATTTCGTACTCTTTGGATAATTTTGGAAGGTATGTTATCAGCTCTTCATAAAAAGAGAATAATCCTTCACTTTCATTGAGTGCTGGCACAATTACGCTAATCATACAGCCAATTGTATCATTTACGCGAGAAAAACCCAACTATTACAGAAGTAAAAAGAAAGAAATATGAATATATCAGTAATCGTTCAGCCGTAAAAAAGATATGTTTCATGAAGAGAGGTATTGCGAGTGCAATACATGCCAATCCTGCGATTACGACGTATTTTCTATTTTTCTTTGATAGAAAAAGTACGATAATAAAAATAATAATAAATACTATATCTT
>CAZLSZ010000022.1:0-19733 GCA_964562445.1 uncultured Gammaproteobacteria bacterium | reverse complement strand
CAAGTTTTTCTGCATCTTTTGTCATTATTTCTAAATGTTCAGGTGCATACTCATTTGCAAATGCGATTGCTTCATCGAGAGAATTAACAACTGCAAACAATCCGTATTTTCTTAATGACGCACGTGCGCGTTTAGCAGTACTCAATTGTGATAGTTGTTTCATGATTTCTTTTATTGTTTGTTCAGCAATTTTCTTTGAAGTTGTGACAAGGACGCATGCTGAATCTTCTCCATGTTCTCCATCTGCAAGTAAGTCAGCTGCGATATATCTTGGATTTGCAGTTTCATCTGCAATAATAAATACTTCAGATGGACCTGCCGGCATATCAATACTGATTGTTTCTAGTGCTATCATTTTTGCAGCTGTTACATATGCATTTCCTGCCCCAAAGATTTTATAAACATTCGGAATAGTTTGTGTCCCATAGATCATTGCTGCAATTGCATCTACGCCACCAGTTTTATATATTTTTGTAAGTCCTATCATATCTGCGGCTACAAGTGTTGGGGCTGGTATAGTACCTGAATCTCTTGCAGGAGAGCACATAATAATTTCCTTACATCCGGCAATTTGTGCGGGAATGGCACTCATGAGTACCGAGGATGGATAGACCGCTTTTCCTCCAGGAATATATAATCCGACCTTTTCAATTGGTCGCCACTCTCTCCATACGGTAATTCCATTTTCTGTTTGGACAATTGTATCTTTCTTTAATGGGAGCTGTGCTTTATGCACTGCAGTAATATTTTTGATCATCTGTTTGATCCCTGTTATGAATTCTTCATCTACTTGAGTGTATGCGTATTGGATTTCATCTTGAGAAACAAGAAGGTTGGGAGTCACATTTGATTTGAATCTTTTTTTGTAACTATCAATCAGTATCTTATCTCCATATTTTTTAACACTTTCTATTTTTTTACGGACCAATGGCATAATTTCATTATTATTCCCGGCAGAACGTTGTATGATCTTTTGATATTGTTTTTTTGATAATGTATTGAGATTTATAACTTTCATATAATTACAAAATTATTTTTTCAATAGGGAGTACGATAATTCCCGATGCACCTACTTTTTTCAATTTCTCAATTGTATCCCAAAAAACTTCTTCTCTTATGACTGTTTGTATTGAGACCCATTCTTTGGTCGCGATGGGAGATATTGTAGGAGATTTAAGACCGGGGATAATTTTTTTAATCTGTGGAATGATCTTTTCCGGAGCATTCATCATAACGTATTTATAATCTCTTGCATTGAGTACGCCATTGAAACGTGTAATAATCTTATTGAGTAAATCCTTCTTCCCATTAACAAATGATTGTCTATTGGCGATAAGTTTAGCTTCAGATTCATATATTTTTGTTAGCTCTCGTAAATCATTAAGAGCGAGAGTGCTTCCGGTACCTTTAATATCGACAATAGCTTGAGCGATTCCCAGAGCAGGGGTAATTTCGACAGAGCCACTAATAAGTATAATTTTTACCGGGATATTATTTTTTTTAAAAAAGGCTTTAGTGGACTCAGGATATGATGTCGCGATAGTCATTCCGACGAGTTGACGGATATCTTTAATGTTTGATTCTTTTGGAACTGCCACGATGAGTGAGCAGTAGCCGAATCCAAGACTTAATAAATTTTTAACTGCAGGTTTCTCTTCGTAGATGATATTTTGTCCTACGATTCCCAGGTCTACAGTACCTGATGCTACATAATTCGGTATATCGTCATCTCTCACGTATAAAATTTCCATAGGGAAATTTCTACATGACGAAAAGAGCTGTTGTTTATAGCTATCAAAAACAAATCCAGCTGTTTGCAAGAATTCCATAGTCTCTTCTGTTAATCGACCTTTCTTTTGGATTGCCAATTTTAGATAATTATTATTTAACTTTGCCATATTTTTACATAAAAAAACCGCCGGTGAGGCGGTGTGATTGCTATTTTTATAATACGAGAAATCACACCGCCTTTTGGGTGGTATGATGATTTATTTTTGTACTATTTTCCATTTTTTGTAACATACGTTTATATCCTCCTTCACCATTGTTGAGCCATTTGCTGATACGGGCAATTGTTGTTGAACTCATTCCTGTATCTAGCGCAATGGTTTCATATGGTGTTTTTTTATCAAGCATTTGTGCAACTTGCCATCTATTAGCGAATTCTTTTATTTCAGCTTCTGTCAACAAATCCCGGAGAAATCTTTTTGTTTCATCCATCGTTTGTAAAGAAAGAATCGCTATATATAAATGTTTTATTCGTGCATCCATGCTTTAGTAAGATAAAGTATAATACTTTATTTAAATAAAGTCAAGAGAGTGTTCTATATTTACTTAACGTAATTTTTCAATATAATTTTATGGTAATGAAGTTAGTATATTATTGAAGTATAGTGAAAATATGCAATCTGTTCGCATTCTAAAATTTATTTAGTAATTCTGTAGTTATCTCAATATCATTTTTTGTAAAAATCTTGTCTTTAGATGAGAGGAGAGACAGCATTCCGATAAATTCATTATTTGCTACCACAGGATAGATGAGGTCAGATCCCGGATGGATAGAGCGTAATATCGGATGAATACGCAGAATTCGTTCTCCTTTTCCTATATGTGGGATGCGAGTTTTATATACGCGCATTGTACTTCCATAACTTCTCGGACTAATTTGTTTCAGGACGGGTGTTGACGTGTATATCTTTTCTATATTTTCATCATGAGCTATATATATTGTACAATGAGGGTTATGTAATTGCTTTTTTATTTTCAGAAAACTATGTTGCATAAATATCCTATGCAATTCTTTCTTTTCAAATAATGGGTGTTTCGTGTTATATAGTTTTTTTATTATTGAGTCAATTCTATTTAAAAGCATATCTGAGGATTGATCATCATGTCTTCTTTGTGCATCAGAGGCAAAGAGCAATAAGTCTTTTATAAGTGTAAAAACTTCAGTTTTAGAAATATAGAATTCATCAATATCAATTTGTTCACGTGAACAATAATCTTTTTGCAGACAGAAAAGAAGAAAATCTTTTTCTATTTGAGGTACACGCAATAATGAACAAAATGTTTCGAGCTGTTGTTTTGTAAATATTCTTTTGCCGTTTATAACTTTGGAGAGAACACTTGCGTCTATTTTGCTAAAATGTTGTCCTTCCCACATTTCAAGAGCAAGTTTGTTGAGTGACATTCCATTAGCAAAAACAATTTTACCGCCTTTGCGGGTATAATATTTTTGTAATGCTGATGCAAAGCATCCCATATCGTTGTTATTATAACAATTATTGGGTAATTCTACAATTATTATAGATAAATCATTGACACGAAATGTCAATGAAAAAAAAGTATTTTTATAGTATTATTAAAAAAATGGAAAAAAAGAAGAAGAAAGAAAAGATTATTATTTCGGTGGGGGGCTCTTTAATAGTTCCTAAAGGAGGAATTGATACAGAGTTTATATCAAAATTAAATATTTTTATTCGAAATGAACTGGCAAAAAAACCTAACCGCCAGTTTTTTTTGGTAATAGGAGGTGGGTCAACATCGCGTAATTACCGTGACGCAGGGCATACGGTCTTGAAACAGAAATTATCAAATGAAGATTTGGATTGGATCGGCCTGCATGCGACCAGATTAAACGCGCAGCTTATACGGACGATTTTCCGTGACTTAGCATTTCCATATATCATCAAAAATTATACTATTATCCGAAAAACTGATGCGCCTATCGTGATTGCGGCAGGATGGAAACCTGGCTGGTCTACGGATTTTTGCGCGACATTATTATGTGAAGACTATGGCATTCCTACTATTTTAAATCTCAGTAATGTGCCGCAAGTATATGATAAAGACCCTAATGTTTATAAGGATGCAGTCCCTAAAGAGAAAATGTCGTGGAAGGATTTCCGGGATATGGTCGGAGATGATTGGAAACCAGGTATGCATGCTCCATTTGATCCGATTGCGGCCAAAAAGGCAGATGAATTAGGAGTGCGAGTGGTTGTCATGTCAGATAATTTCAAAAATATCAGTAATTATCTTAATAACAAGAAATTTTTAGGAACAATTATAGAATAAAGTTTCTTCATAAATATAATATAGTTTTGCTTAACCTTTTATCAACACACCATAGCTATTATTATAAATTTTTCCAGGTTTTGGCCAGGTGAATTTTAATGCTGTCCAGACACTATTTATGCTTAAGTTCGTACTTTCAACAAGACCATTTTCATAGCCAATCTTTATTACTGTTTTAATGTTTAAATCACTGCCAAGCTGTTTTGTCTTTGGCCAAGCAAGCCACAATTTACCTGTTTGTCTAAGATAACTTTTTAATTGTCTAAATTGCGATTTCATATCATCCTCAGTTTTGACAAAAAGGATAATATGGTCAAACTTACTATTTAATGATTTCTCAATATGCATTCTTGGAAATTTAATATTTGCTATAGCATCTCCGTCACCATTTAAGAAAATGACTTTCTCATCTGGTTTTATTCCCATTTTTTCATAAACTGTTTTTGTCATGATTTGAGATAAGTATAATTACTAAATGTAGCTCAGGAATATTTTGTAAATGATTTTTCTCTAGTTCCTAAATAGTCTTTTAGTAACGTATGACCATATTTACAAATTTCCCCAATATTTTAATTTTAACAAAAAATAAGCTTAATATTCAAAAATATTACAATAAGAGCAATGTTTAAAAGGATTTGAGAGTAAATAGGTATCCCGGCAAAAATGTGTATGTTATAGTTCTCAACTTGAGGGTGATGGGGTTGGCTCTATGGGTATATTCCCTATTCTGCTGGGAGGCTCGGTCTAGAACCTTCTTATCCTTATAGCAGTGTATCATCTCCAGGCCAAATGAGACAAATGAGACACTATAAAAAGGGGTGTCTCATTTTCTATAATATCCCATAACAACATAATTGATAAATGATATATTTTGATATAGTTATGTTTCTGCCCTTTAATTATGGCAAGGGTAGGAAAATATACAACATTCAATAGGACACGGCTTGCCTTATTTACTCACTCGTACGGCTGTTACATAATTACTCAGCACTTGAAAGCAAAATACAAAATTGATGAGAAATTAACTCCCAGAGAATTGCGAAGAAAATATCTTGATAAAAGAACTATACCTGAAATTTCAAGGCTTTCCCATTCTCTACACTTTGACTACCGAACTCTCTGGTTGGCAATATTATTAAATAAAAAGCATCTACTGCATAAGCAAATCGTGCGTAAAGATGGGATCAGGTTTTACCTTGCTATCGAAACCGAATTAATTACTCTCGCTGAATCGAAACGATGTAGGTCACGCGACTTTTTCGATCCAGATTATGAAAACGAATTTGCAATGCTCAGTATCGCAATAGAACGAGCAGCTGGAAATCTTCTTAACAATGTCGAAGATGATTTTGTCTTTGACCAGCAATGTGAAGAGATGAAGAAGATATGCCTTAAGTGGTATTACAAAACGGCGTATAAATACAAATTGCCGACAACAAGAATTGTCCCGTTTGTTTTGCGACTTATAAGTTAGTAATTAATCTCGGGTTTGGCTCGGAAATTGTCTATTTTACCAAGCATGAATGCGTCGAGTTAATCTATCTCTTTCCTTAATCAAATTTTCTATTTGTTCAGGCGTGTACCAGTCGGGGTATTTTTCGCTACGGGCGAGTTGCAAATCAATCAACACTCTTTTTTCACTATCAAACGCTAGTGCCATATCGTAAATATCCATAGGCTTGACTGGCTCTCCGGGAATTACTTCTTTTGCGTAAAACTTTTCAGAGCGCTTATGAGCTTCCCGAAGGTCGTTAAGAATATTTTCTATTTTTTGATCAGCTAAGTCAGCCATAAATTAAAAGGAAAACTCTGTGTGATAAATCGTCTGAATGTCTTTCCCAATTTGCTGACTCAGCCACTGGTATAAAATATCTTTTTTGGTACGGTCATGAATTGAAAAACACACTCCGCCGCTTTTTTGTTCTGGGCCATCCACTGCCTGACAATAGAGTTCAATATTCCCGTTGTCTTCCCGCTGGGTAACGTTTTTCAGGATAAGAATATTGTATGGAATATCCAACCGATCAAGTCCACTAAACGAACCTCCCATAAGCCGTGGCATTTTAAAAAATGAATTGTTTTTTAAAAGCATAGTTACTTTTTTCTTCGATTATATGGTGACTGATTTGTTGGTTTAAGAGAAATATTCAGGTCAGATGCTTTTGATTGTACGGCGCTTTCTGTTCTGCCTAACGCATCAGCAATAAGTCCGGTTGGCGTATTTCCTTTCACCATTTTCCTCATCTGTGTCACTTGCGTGGGTGTCCACGCTTTTCTTTGGTTATTTTGTTTTGGTCCTGTTCGATGTGCCATATGCCACCTCCTTCCTTAATAAAGCTTAACTATAAAACTAGCACAAAAAATAGAACAACGCAAGTAGTTCTTGACTATCAGAATTCATCTGTTCTAAAATAAAGACAGATATGAAACTGCATCCTATACAAGAAAAGCTGTTGCTACTTTTAAAACAGAATGAGTTTGAGCCGCTTACCATCAGAGAACTTCAAGAAGAACTAGGAGTCTCCTCAACCAGTATTATTCAACATCATATCTTACAGCTTGAGAAAAAAGGATACTTGCGCCGGAATCCCTCTAATCCACGAGATTACCAAGTTTTAGCGGACACACCCGATAGACAGGTAACTTACCTAAATTTATATGGACTTGCACAATGTGGGCCAAACGGTTCGATTCTCGACGGAGATCCTATTGATCGGATACCCATCTCAACCAGAATCTTAGGATTTTCTTCCTCTGATGCTTTTTTAGTTAAAGCAAAAGGGAAATCAATGTTTCCAAAGATAAATGAAGGCGATCTTGTTATCGCGCGCAAATCTACTTTTGCAGACAATGGCAATATTGTCGTATGTGTGAACAATGGAGAGGCGTTAATTAAAAAACTCCAAATCATGCAATTTCCTAATGGTCAAAGAGCGTATAATCTTATTTCTCTCAACCAAGATTTTCACCCTTTTCAAGCAAGTGAAGATTTCAGAATTGAAGGAGTCGTAAGAGGTGTGCTGTCATATTCTGTTTAAATTTAACATTTACAGAAAATGTATAAGAACGCTTAGGTAAGTTCATATAATAGTAATAGAAACATACTATGCCGACTTTGAATTCAACAGTCCAACCATTTACAGAGGCACAAGAGCGTCAACTTGCCATTATTGAGCTTGAGGCAACACGGGCAAGGGAATCTTTAGTTGAACCAATAAGGCAAATAAATATGCTGATGGATGCATATGTTGAGCCGATTCGACAAATGCAGAAAACTGTAGAAGCCTTAACCGAACCAATCCGCAGATTGCAAGAAGCTATAAACAGTTCACCTATGATTCAAATGATGGCTGCCGTTCAAGAAATAGCAAAATCTCACCAAAGAATTATTGATTCATTAACTGTATCTCCAATTTTTGGTTTCCCAAAGCGAGCGGGTTTAGGACTCTTACATTCAGAAATTATCGATGGGGAAATTCAAGAGGAGACAACTTCTCACGAAACATCATACCTGCATCAAACACAGGCTATAACAGTGACCCAGCCGCAGGCATTAATTCCTGTTATTCCAGCAAGACCTCGATATGAAGCAAAATCTATCATGGGCTTAAAAGAAATTGCCGGGAGAAGTTTTCAGTATAAGCGAAAGACTTTGAAGAAACTGTCTCATCGTAACTGTGAGGGAAGACTCCTCTCACTTTTTCTCGAAAATAAAGACCTGTTCGTCAGCGATAGTGATATTTATGAAAAACTACATATTCCAGATAACCACAGTTTTAGCTGGGTGCTCCGCAATCTGAAACGAAAGTTCCGAGCAAATGGACTCTCAGTAATAATTGAAAGACGTTGGGATCCAGACGGATACATACTTATTGATATCTTCTACTTGCAATAATTGAGGCTAATTTTAGCCCAAACAAAGCCTACTATTAGTCAAAAACTCGTCAAATCTTTTCCGTTTATCCTCAGCCTTCACCACTTTATGATGAAAGCATGCAACAAATACCTACACAAATAAAAATTGCTAAACGGGAAGTAGTTATTAAGTACGTTTCAGGAGATATACTACGTCCAGCTGAATATAACCCTCGTAAATGGGATGAGACTGCATCGAAAAAACTTGCTGAGAGTATCAAACGCTTTGGGTTAGTTGACCCCATTATCGTCAATAGCGCATCAAATCGCAAAAATATTGTCATTGGTGGACATTTTCGCCTCCAGGTAGCAAAAAGCTTAGGCATAACGCAAGTACCAGTCGTGTACGTCAATATTCCAAATATTCAAAAAGAGAAAGAGCTAAATCTTCGTTTGAATCGAAATACCGGTGAATGGGATTTTGAGTTACTGAAAGACTTTGATGTTGAATTACTGCTTGATGTGGGTTTTGACAATAGTGACCTTTCCCACATTTGGGATGACAATTTAGGGGTTGAAGATGATGAATTTGACGTTGAAAAAGAGCTTGAAAAGATAAAGGAACCGAAAAGTAAACTTGGCGATATGTATGAACTCGGGATACATCGACTCATTTGTGGAGATGCAACTGATTTAGAAATTGTAAAGAAACTGGTTGGAGAAGATAAAGTATCCATGCTCTACTGCGATCCGCCATATAACATAGCACTGGATTATAACAATGGCATTGGAGCAAACGGAAAATATGGAGGAAAAACGAATGACCGAAAGTCTGAAGAGGAATACAAAGCATTTTTAAAGAAAACCCTCGAGAATGGATTGTCTACAACTCTTCCCGATGCTCATATATTTTACTGGTGTGATGAAAACTACATTGGGGTAGCTCAGGAGTTGTATAAAGAACTTGGTATTACCAATAAACGAGTATGTCTCTGGATTAAAAATAATCAAAATGTTACGCCGCAAACGGCATTTAATAAAGTCTATGAACCCTGTGTCTATGGCATCAGAGGCAATCCATATCTCTCAGACTCAATGAGAAATCTTAATGAGGTATTAAATAAAGAAGTTGGTACAGGGAATCGTTTGACTGACGACATCCTTGACCTTTTTAATATCTGGCTAGCAAAACGATTAGCAGCACAGGAATACGAACACCCGACAGAAAAACCGCCTACACTTCATGAAAAAGCACTGCGTCGTTGTACAAAACCTGGCGATATTGTTCTCGATTTATTCGGTGGATCTGGTTCTACCCTTATTGCCTGCGAGCAATTAAAACGTCAAGCATTTCTTTCAGAAATTGAACCTATTTTTTGTGACCTTATCATCAGGCGTTTTGAAAAGTTAACCGGGAAGGAGGCAAAACTATGCAAATAACAACAGGTGACCTCTTCCAGCTTGGTGAGCATCGATTGCTCTGTGGTGATGCCAAAGATCACAGTACCATTAAAAGGCTCATCGGTGATGATCACATCGCACTTATTTGCACTGACCCTCCGTATGGTGTTGCGTATGTGGAAGGAAAAGCAGAGTTAACAAAAATTAAGAAGGATCAATCCAGATGTGGGTTGGTACATCAACTGATATTCATGATCAGAAACTGTTAGATGAGAGAAAAAACGAATTTATTTCTATTGCCTCACATGAACTAAAAACTCCTGTTACATCATTAAAGGGGTATACACAAGTATTAAATGTGTTGCTTAAGCGAAATGACACGAGCAAATTAGTAAGTACAATGGGGAAAATGGATACTCAATTAGATCGCTTAACAGATTTAATTAATGATCTTCTCGATGTTTCCAGAATTGAATCAGGGAAATTACAACTTACGAAAAAAGAATTTTCATTTGATGAACTTGTAGATGAGGTATTGGAAGAAATGCAGCTTATCTCTCACAAACACAGAATACAGAAAACTGGCAAAACAGGAATGAAAATTCAAAGTGATCCTGATCGGCTTGAGCAAGTTATGATTAATTTGATCTCAAACGCAATTAAATATTCACCTAATGCAGATAAAGTACAGATAAAAACTGAATTGAATCATAAAGATATTGTCTTTGCGGTGAAAGATTATGGTATCGGAATTCCAAGAGATAAACAAGATAAAATTTTTGACAGGTTCTTCCGGGTAAATGGCCAAAATACTGAAACGTTTCCAGGAATGGGATTGGGACTTTATATCTCAGCAGAAATTATTAAACGATTGGGAGGAAAAATTTGGTTTGAAAGTAAACAAGGGAAAGGCTCAACATTCTATTTTACTGTGCCTCTAAAAGCCTAAACAATATCTACTTTTTCTCCTCTTCGTCGGCTTTCGTATCGTGAAAGATTGTAGTACAATGAAAACCTTCCTATGAATAAAAAAATCCTTGTTGCGGATGATGATGCGGCAATTGTTGATGCGATTAAAATGATGCTTGAAGTAGCTGATTATCAAGTGGAAGTAACTCTTGATGGAAATGTAATACCAAAAGTAGAAAGCATTAAACCTAACCTTTTACTTTTAGATATTTGGATGAATGGCGTAGACGGGCGTGATATATGTAGAAAAATAAAACAGGACAGAACAATAAAAGATACCCCTGTTGTGCTTATCTCTGCAAGCCGTGATTTAGCAACAAGCGCAAAAAACGCCTGTGCTGATGATTTTTTAGAAAAACCATTTAATATGGATACGCTCATTGCAAAAATTGAACAGCATCTCCAATCCTAATCTCCACGAACCACTCGCAGATTGCTAATGTCCCATCTTTACACTATAATGCAAATCAATGAGAATTACTCTCTTTGCCCTTTTATGCAATGAATGCACAGCGCCAACAAACATCTAAAAAGGATTCTTCCAAATCTCCACCGCCAAAAAATGCACATGGGAAAAAAGATTTCGCAGAAATAGCAAAATTTTTAGTTAATAACGCTGATACAATCCAAAAGTTAGCAACAAAGCATCATAAAGAATTTTTAGGTGGACAGCGATTCCGTAGCGAAATTATCAAAAAGTATCAGGAAAATCATATTAAAGTTGTTGAGGAATTTGCCAATCATCTTGGCTACAAGGATATTAAAAGAGGAATAGCTACGTTTAAGAAGTTAGGGGAAACATTGGCGAAAGATTCGGTAAAAGATGGATTACATATTGAAGAAGCGGTTGACGGGATCATTTTTTTGAAACAAGCTACTTGGGAGATGCTTCATAAAGAAGGTCTTTTGCAAAAGTTATCGACTGAAGAATTTTATGAACTCAACCAAAGTATTGGTACCTACTGCGATGTGGTAGCTTCAAAAATAGCCTTTACGTACCATGACGAATATAATAAAACGCTCGAACGAGAAATGTCTGAGCGGAAGAAGGCTGATGAACTCAAAGATGAATTTATCGGTATTGCCTCACACGAGCTAAAAACACCCATCACTTCTTTGAAAGCACATGTACAAGTACTTCATCATCAGTTGATGAAAAAAGAAGATGTCAAATCTGCAGAACAAGCGGCAAAGATGGACGCGCAACTTGATCGATTAACAAGTCTGATTAGTGATCTTTTAGATGTCACAAAAATTGAAGGAGGAAAGCTACAGCTTCATCAAGCGTATTTTGATTTTAACGAGCTGATAACAGAAGTAATTGAAGAAACACAGAGGACAACAAAAACGCATGAGATTATTAAAAAACTTGATAAAACCTGCACAGTCTATGCAGATCGTGAACGAATAGGGCAAGTAATCACAAATCTTATCAATAATGCAATTAAATATAGCCCTAAAGCAGATAGCATTATTGTCAAAACGGTAACAACAAAAAGTAATGTTACGCTTTGTGTGCAAGATTTTGGAGTTGGTATCCCGAAAAGAAAGCAATCTAAAGTATTTGAACGATTCTATCAAGTAGATGAATCGACAAAAGAATCAGGCGCAGGGCTTGGCTTAGGTCTGTATATTTCAAGCGAGATAATAACTAGGCAAGGTGGAAAAATCTGGGTAGAAAGTCTGCCAGGAGAAGGCTCAACATTTTGCTTTTCGCTCCTTGCTGAAAAAGGAAAGAGAGCTGATTAGTTAGCGAAAAAGATAGATAAGAATGCCAATTAAAATAATAATCAAAAGTATTCCTATTCCCCAAGTCATATAGTTTCTTGATCCTTTCCGAACTTCAATAAATGTATTATATTGAAAAGATTTTGGCTTTACTTCAGTTCCTTTAAAAAACCTCGGCATAAAACTACTTAGGTTCGCAAACGAAGTGCACCACTTGGTAGAATATTCTGCCTAGGAAGGAGGTGCATAACGTTTGAAGGAATACAAACATTTAAGTCTTGAAGAACGAGAGAAGTTTTTTTTGTGGTATAACCAGGGAGTAACATTTCGTGAGATTGGAAGGAGACTTAAAAGGTCTCATACACTTCTTCGTCGAGAACTTAACAGGAATTCCAAAGGGATAAAAGGAGGAGCATATCTTCCCTGTCATGCTCAGAAGAAATCTGAGAAACGAGCACAAGCGCAAAGGATGAAAGCTCCGTTAAAAGAGCCATTTGTTTTCTTGTATGTACGGGAACATTTAAGGCCACCATATTCCTGGACTCCAGAACAAATAGCAGGAAGAATGAGAATTGATCATCCAGAATATTCAATAGATGATGAGACCATTTATCGGTACATCTATGGAAAAGCGAAACGAGAAAAACTTTTTAAATATCTTCCTTCCATAGGAAAAAGAGAATGAAGAAACACGGAAGGAAGGTAAAAGGAGAAAGGATTGTGGAGGCAGTACGTATCGATATGAGGCCAGAAGAGGCAAATAGTCGTACTGCTCCAGGGCATTGGGAGACAGATAATATGGAAGGGAAGAAGGGAGATAAGACAGGAATATCAGTAACAGTTGTTCGCATGAGCCGTGTAACACGACTTGCGAAATTAGGAGATCATTTATCAGAGACAAAAGCCAACAGTGTGATTCAAACACTCCAAAAAGAGCCAGCATGCTTTCGAGAGACAGTAACAGCAGATAATGGTCCAGAGAATAGTAAGCATAAAACAATTACGGACTATACAGGGGTGGCAATGTACTTTTGTTATCCGTACCATTCATGGGAAAAACCAACTGTTGAAAATACCATAGGAAGATTACGAAGATTTGTACCCAAAGGAGTAAGTGTTGATTGCGTAACTGATAAAGATCTCAAAATAGTGGAAAATAAATTAAATAATACTCCGAGAAAATGTTTAGGATTCTTGACGCCTAATGAAGTTCGTGAGAGAATACTAACATCCGCTTCTACCATTAACTGGTGCACTTCAACTGCGAATGCAGGTTATTGTAACAAATTAAATTGTAGAGGTTATAGTAATAGATTAGTTTCCAGAGGGACGACCATTTTTTCTTGTCTTGACATGTCGATCCATCATTCTTAACGAAAGCGTTTCATACAATTGTCCAGGATAGAGCAGTTCGTATAGAGATTGCTGTGTTGGATTTTTCATATCTCGAGCTAAAATACGCATCGCTTCATAATTACCTGCAAAATCATCTCTCAGTTTTTCCGCAAATCCCCAGAATCCTGCTTCTCCGAGTCTTGCAACGCTTGGAGTTCTTGTTGACTCGAAAGGATAAATACATACCTCAACCAATTGCGTTTGGCCATCAGCATTTTGCATTGAAAGCACAAACTTCTCACGAGCTATTGCGTTTCCTTTTGAACCTGCTCGTTTTCCGCTTCCGTTTTCTTCGGCAACTTCATTTCCTTGATCTTCAGACTGTACAAATGCTTGCACCCTATCAAGTGACGTGCGTTTATATGTACCAGGATGGAGTGATACTTGCCATTGTGACGCAGGATCTCTATCAACTTCTCCTTGAATATGTCCTATGAGTGTATCTCGAAACGCTTGTGCTGCTTGTAAACGCTCTTCTACAGGATCACCATGACGATTAAAATTATCATCTGCCAAAACAAAATTAACACTGTAAACATCTAACAGTTCCGGATCTTGAAATTGTTTGCGAACACCTGATAAAACACTTTTCTTGATTCTCTCATCAGTAATCATATGCAAGGGTTTATCACCAACGTTTATTGCTGTTGTTCTATGATACACAGGATGTAATTTTCCATCTCCTAAATCAATAAGCTGTTTTTGAGGAGGGAAGGTAAACATCGTATCAAGTGCTGCTTGGAATACGCTATTGTCTGCTTCTTTCAGTTTTTGAGTTACTTCAAGTGCTACGGAAAACACTGCTAAATCCCTCATGGCTTCAAAACGTAAAATGTGGAGTTCATCTCGGTGATTACCCTCAATCGCAACATTGGGATGAAGACCTAATGCTAACATCCCGCGAGTGAAGAGTGTTGAGTTTGAGATCTCATTCATGGGACGAAACTCTTGGAAAATACCTTCTCGTAAATCTCCTTGTCGTTGCAAACTTCGGGTGACAAAATCATGGAACTGCTCTGTTGCTTCGACTGCTTTTCCAATATCTTCTCGAGATACTCCTAAGGTTTGTGATAATCCTTCTACCATTGTCTCATTAGCTCTTTTTAATAATGCAACTCGCTGGGTTGGTGGCATTTCCAAAACTTTAGGCCATATTTCTCGTAAGGCTGCCACAGGATGCGCTCTTCTTTGTTCATCAGGTGGATTTCCTACAACTACCTCTGCTCCTTGCATAAAACCTCTTTTGAGTTTATTTAAGGTGCGTACTGCTTCATGAGTTGGAGTAGATACTAGCAGTTCAGGGAATATATCTGCTGGTAATTCTTCAGCAGCTAAATAGGTAGCAACTTTGAGCAAATCAGCTTTTGCAGGAGGAGTAGTTGTATGTGATCGTTCTCTTTGTCGCTCATCGGTAAGTGCCATACGCATGTGTGCTGCCACATAACCCCTGACTAATTCATCTGGTGAACATGATGATAAGTCATCAACTAAATCCGTTCGCTTCACTCGTCTTACTCGATTTATTTCTTGAAGCGTTGCATTTCTTAATTGTGTTTCAAAAGCCTCAACTCCTGATACAATGTTTGTTAATACTTCTTTTCGAGTAACTTGATCCTCTTCTGATATACCAATAGAATTATCAGCAGTTGTAAAATGACCAGCTGCGCGGATTGTTTCATCACCCCGTTCAAGGACTCCTTCATTTACCAACTGGCCTAACTCTTGCGGAGAAAGGGGGACAATTCTGGCTATTTTATCTTCATTTCCATTTTTCCCTTCTCTTGGTTCATGAACAGAAAATGAGCGGGACTGCACAGGTAAAACAAACATCTGCAATTGCCGAGGTGTATCATATCCTGGAATACGAAACATAAATGATGGATGAGTAGAAGTATCCCATGCGTGCGCTGCTTCACGTTGAGCCAGGGAAAGTAAGGTGGTTTCTTCTCCCATTTCTCGTAGACCTCCTGAGAATCCTGACTCATCATGACTAATTTCTCCACCAATAGGCATAACAAGACCTGCGCTCGGCTTACTTTTATTACATTTTTGAATAAGGAGTGCTTCTGAGAAGTTTATATCAGTTACAGGAGTTCCGGCGTGAAGGCGCTTCGCAAATTCACGAACAGCAATAGGGGCAACAGGCACTACACGAGCTATCGGCACAGATGGCCGATTCTCAGGAGCAGAAGATAAGGCCTCTATTTCTCTCATAAATAACTCCTCTGTAATTGTACCACAACCGTCACAGAATTTCTATATTATAGGACTAGGAACCACTATAGTATTTTGCGTCTGGACTTCCCTATTTTTTTGCGGCATCCTGTGTCTGGCATGAATTCTACAGTTCCAGATCAAAAAATCATTGAATATTGCCTTTATGCCAGAAAATCGACAGAAGATGATGAGCGACAGGCAATGTCAATTGACTCTCAGATTAAAGAAATGAGTGATATGGCATCCAAAGAAGGACTCTTCATTAAAGAAATCCGAAGAGAAAGCCACTCTGCCAAACTTTCAGGACAACGACCAGTATTTAATCAACTTCTTAACGACCTTAGAAATGGTATGTTTACTGGAATCCTTACTTGGGCACCGGATAGATTATCAAGAAATGCTGGAGACTTAGGAATGCTTGTGGATATGATGGATAGTGGAAAGTTAGTTCACATAAAGACCTTTACACAAGCGTTCTCAAACAGTCCTAGTGATAAGTTTTTACTTATGATTCTCTGCTCCCAGGCAAAGCTTGAAAACGACCAAAAAGGAATTAACGTCAAGCGAGGTATAAGAGCCAAATGTAATATGGGGTGGAGACCGGGCATGCCGCCCATCGGATATTTCAACCGAGCAATGGCTGGTATAAAAGATATAATTCCCGATCCTGAAAGAGCACCATTTGTCACTGAAATGTTTAAAAGAGTGGCAAGAAACGGTGATAGCGGAAGGACACTTAAAAAATGGCTTGATACGTGCCTCACAACAAGAGCTGGGAAGAAGGTAACTTTGAGCCAAATTTATCTCATGCTGAAGAATCCCTTTTATTACGGAGAATTTGAATATCCAACCGGAAGCGGCAATTGGTACAAAGGGTCACACAAAGCATTAATTACAAAAGAACTGTTTGATCAAGTGCAAAAGCAACTGACAGTACCAAAGAAGGCAAAATGGGGTAGCAAAACATTTATCTTTAAAGACTTATTTAAATGTGCCAGCTGTGGGTCGCTGGTTATTGGTGAAGATAGATACAGGAAACGAAAATATGGAGAACCTAGATATCACATTTATTATCATTGTACGAGACAGAAAAAGTACGGCTGTTCTGAACCATATCTCACAGAGGAAAAGCTCATGAAACAAATACTACGCTACTTAAACTTTATGTACATGGCACACCCGCAGATATTTACTTTTAAAGAGTTTATAAAGCAAAGTATGGAAGCATACAAGAAAATGAGAGATGAGATTTTATGGGCGCAGGATATTAATCCTGAGAATAAGCCTGTACATTTTATGGATTATGCTAATTACATTTTCAGAAACGGTACGATGCAGGAAAAAAGAGAAGTAACAAACATATTAGATAGACAACTGTATATCCATAACGAGACAGTTACCTCGGTACCACTAATTTAATATGAAGGATATAAAAATAACCAAAGACGAATTTAAAGCGTATCTAGCTGTTCAGCTATCAGGGGTAACGAATATGTTTGATACACGAATAGTATCGAAATTAGCAGACTTAAGTAGAGAGAAAATATTATTTATTATGGAAAATTATGGCAGATTAAAAAGTAGGTTTTCCTCTTCATAGTCTTATAAAGGAATCCTTATAAATTGCTGCCAGTCACTCACGTAGATAAAATCTTCACCTTTATAGCGCATGACAGTTTTCCCATACATAAAGTCTTCAAATTTTTTGAAGATTTCATCAACAACGAGTTTTCCGATATCGCTTATCCTATATCCCTGCACACCTTGATAGTTAATAAGTTTCATAGAGAAAAATTATACAGTAGAAGAATCTACCGTCCGAATCCGTATTCTCTGGTTAATCAGGACTTATATGAACCCTAGCCTCGATATTGGAATTTTGAGAGTGTTTTCACGGTCCGAATGTTTCCCGTCTTGATGGGGCTTTTAGCAAGCCCCATCAAGCTAAATAGGGATTACGGTCACCTTAGGGTGCCCGTCTCAGCTGCTGGACCAGGATTCGAACCTAGATAAACGGATTCAGAGTCCGTTGTCCTACCATTAGACGATCCAGCAATATTAGTTATTAAATAGCCTTGCTACAATCAATTTTCTTCCTGCGGAAGATTTTAAATATTTTTCTCTCTTTCGTGCTTCTATTTTTGAATCAAATTCTTCTTTATAGAGCACTTCCCATGGTAAATATTTTTTTGTAAAATTACTTTTTCCGGTATTATGTTCATGTAATCGCCGCTCAATATTATTGGTAAAGCCTACATAACTTTTTTTATCTTTCAGACTTGAAAGTACGTAGACTATATATCTCATTGTCCTACCATTAGACCTGCCTAGACTCGCTCTACTCATCGACGCGAGGCGGGCGATCCAGCAATAATATCGTAATGAAGCTATTTTACTAAAAAACAGCAGTAAAAGCTATGTTATTTTTCGAGAACGTATTTATTGGAGTTTATTCTTATATGTTCCGAGCGGCGCTCGGAACATACGCTCGGAACATATCAATGTAAGAAAATAACACAATATGAAAGAAAACTTTATCGGTATCAGTATTAGTAGTAGAAAGAGAAAAAATATTTTTGAAAGGAGGTGAAAAAATTATGAATAAAAAGATTATATTAACTTCAATCGCAGCAGTCGTTTTGGCCGGAGGAGCTTTATATCCACAGGTAGCAGATGCGTACAGAGGGGACCCAAATGTAAAGGGACCCAACTATACAGCAGAACGTCACACGGCTATGACCAAAGCATTTGAAACAAATGATTATAATGCTTGGAAAGCGCAGATGAACGGACGGGGAAGAGTAACGCAAGTTATTAATGAAAAAAATTTCGCGAGATTTGCGGAAGCCCATAAACTTGCTCTGCAAGGAAAAACTGCCGAAGCAAACAAAATTCGTGCAGAACTTGGCCTCAATAACGGTCAGGGAATGAAGAATGGACAAGGTGGCGGATACGGAAGAAACCGCTAAATGATCCGGATATGCGGGTTCACGCGATATACTCAAAGCGTGAACCCGCATTCAATGTAAAATATATTACAATACATGTATGCAACAAACACATGAATTATCAGATGAAGAAATTGTGTCTCTCGTGCGAACCTCAGATAAAGAGCTATATGCGGAAATACTCCGCCGATATGAAAAGAAGTTATTACGATATACTTCCTATATTTTGGGAGATGAAAATAAAGCTCGGGATGCAGTGCAGGAAAGTTTTATTAAAGCATATGTAAATTTGCAGGGATTTGATACAAATAAAAAATTTTCAAGCTGGATATATAGAATTGCGCATAATGAAGCGATGAATATCGTATCTAAATATACCAAACAGCGGAGTATTGATGTCCATGAAGATTTTGATAGTGGTATTGATTTGGAAGAAGAAATAGGAAGAGCTGAGTTATTAAAGCAGGCACAGAATTGTATGCAGGAAGTACCATTATTATATAAAGAACCATTAATGCTGTATTATTTTGAAGAAAAGAATTATGATGAAATTAGTGATATCTTGCGAATCCCAATCGGCACAGTCGGGACACGGATCTCAAGAGGAAAGGGATTATTAAAAAAAATATGTCAAAACAAAACGTAAAACGAACGAGAGATCCCCGCTTACGCGAGGATGACGAAGAAAAGAATATGTCAAAGCAATATGTAAAACAAACAGCATTAGAAAAGGAGATTATGGAGAAAATACGCTCCAATAAAGTACAGATGAAGCCACGATGGTATTTTGTACTCGGCTCACTCTTTATGTTTGTCGGCATTGTCGGCGCAAGTGTTTTAGCTATATTTCTTACTACGGTGACGATGTTCCTTATTCGTCAACATGGTCCTCGAGGCGCCCAGCGGTATCAAATGCTCATTGATACGTTTCCATGGTGGGTGCCAATTCTCGCAATCATCGGAATAATCGGAGGAGTATTGTTATTAAAGAAATATGAGTTTTCTTATAAAAAGAATTTTGTTGGAGTTATCATAACTTTTATCATTGCGATTATCGCAGTTGCGTTTGCAATTGATGCTTTAGGATTAAATGATTTCTGGTCGCGGCAAGGATATGGTAGAGGATTTTATAGACAATTTAAT
>CAZLSZ010000021.1:0-20454 GCA_964562445.1 uncultured Gammaproteobacteria bacterium | reverse complement strand
GAGCGGGCGATGGGAATCGGACCCACTGCCTTCTCCTTGGCAAGGAGACGTTCTACCAGTGAACTACGCCCGCAATATGAGAAGTATACCAAAAACCCTTATTCTCCTCAAGTAGAACTCTGTATTTAGTGGTTCTATTTAATTGGTTGCCAGAGAGATTCCCGGTCGTAGCCTGGAATGACAAAAATAAATCCAAGATGACATATTAGTTTTCAGTTTTATGTTTTACGTTGTTTGAGATTGCCACTCCGAGCTGAGCTCGGATCGCAATGACAAGTGGGAGTATTGACTTATCAGTTCAGGAGTTTACACTATATATAGTACCCTAAAAAGGAGTATTCTGCCTATGAATCCTGAAGACGAAAAAACACAGCCACAACAAACTGGTGAAGAGAAAAAAGATGATGTAAATCTGTCTTCCCGTTCACCTCTTATCCCACACCCGCAGACTGATCAAGAGCCGGAAATTGAAGAAAAACAGCAACAGGAGATAGTTCCCGAAACAAATTCTGATCTTCCCAAGCAGCCTGGACAGAATATAAATAATGATGCTCCTACGCCACCCGCAAAAAAATCCGGAATATCCCTTCCCCTTGTCATCCTTTTCCTCATTATTTCGTTCCTCTGCGGCCTCATCTTGGCGATGTGGTTTTTCCAGCGAGAACTCAACAATGTTAAAGCTGCGCAGCAGACAGTTGAGCAGCGCGCACCCAAAGAGATAATTGTTATCGGTACCAATGCTACTGATCCTCCTATGGAATCCCTCAATGCTCAAGGAAAGCTGGTAGGTTATGATATTGATTTGGGATATCGGATTGCCAATGAGATGGGTGTAAAAGCTGAATTTAAAAACATCGAATGGGAGAAATTATTTCAGGAATTAATTGATAAAAAAGTAGATATGCTGATGGCGTCTATCACGATCACGGATGAACGGAAAAAGTTATACAATTTTTCAGAACCATATCTTAATGCGGGACAGGTAATTATTTCCAAAACAGATGCTCCCATCTCGCAGCCGCAATCATTAAACGGTAAAAAAATAGCTGTTCAGAAAGGTACTACAAATGAGGATGAAGCATATAAATATACGCAAAAAGAATTGGTATTGATTTATCCTGACTATTCGGATATCGGAAAAGCTGTTTCTGTCGGATCAGCAGAAGCAGCACTTTCTGATTTAACACTTGCAAAAGGTATTATCCAGAATCATACGAATCTAAAAATAACTAGCGATCCTTTGACCAATGAATATTATGGCATCGTAATGCGCAAAGATGATACAGAGCTGCAAAAGCGAGTCAATGCTGCATTACGGGTACTACGGGTAAATGGATATTTAACGGATTTAAAACAGAAATGGCTTGATTAATTCAAGAAAATAAATGAATGAAATTATCAATACGAGCTAAATTACTATTAGGAGCATCGCTCCTTCTCATACTTTCCTCCCTCATGCTTGCCGTGACATATTCTTTGAATCGGTCATATATGATGAGTTTGCTTGATTCCTCTCATGAAACTGAAGTGGATAAGGGCACAAAAGAAATACAAGATTATTTTGAGGAAATTAATTCAATAACATACGGAGTCATCAGTAAATATCGTGAAGAAAAAATACTAGCGAGTGATTCCGCAAAAATAGAAAATTTTACTCCTGTACTTACCTATATCGTGGGAAAAAATGAACAGATCAAAAAAATAACTTTTCTTTCGCGCAATGGCAAAGAATTATTGAAAATAGATAATCGCGGCACCATTACACCCTCAAAATTAAATTATGAAGTCTCTACAGAACCATTTAAATCCGCGGTAAGCGGAGCTACAGCATTGTCTAAAGTATATTATTTGTCTGAAAGTTTGGGCCCTCACGTAGATATATTTTCGCCAATTTATGATAGTAACGCCAATGTAAGGTCTGTGATGAAAATGCAGATTAATCTCGAAAGTCTGCGAGCAAAACTGGATGATATAAAATTCGGGAAAAATGGAGTTTTGTATGTTGTGGATCGTGATGGAAGGCTTATCACACATTATTCGCGTCAATATGTTATAAAGCGGCCGAATTTAATAGATCGTCCGATTATTCGATTGACCTCGGAGGGCAAGATACCCACAGATAAAGAAAGTATGTATACAAATGAAAATGGGGTAAAAGTATACGCAAAAGCAAAAACTGTCCCTGGGGTGAATTGGATAGTTATCGCGGAACAGCCTGTTACTGAGGCGTTGGGATATATGAAGTATCTGGAATATATCTCGCTAGGTGCGATAGCTATCTTGATTATTTTTCTTATTCTCCTCTCTTTACTACTGAGCGAATATTTCACCAGACCTATACGGAAATTGCAAAAAACTGCGCAAAATATCGAAAAAGGTATTTGGACAGATGTTCATCGTATACAAACAGGTGATGAAATCGAGGCATTGTCTATCTCTCTTTCTTCTATGGTAAATCAACTATTGTCACGTGAGAAATCAATAAAAAAAGAAAATGAGGAAATGACTACCATCCTTCAATCCTTGTATGACGGTGTTATAGGATTGGATGAGAATTATAAAATTATTGCATTTAATAAGGCTGCCGAAAAAATGACCGGATACAAACCAAGCGAAGTCGTTAATAAACATATAGATGATGTCGTGCAGTTATATTATGAAAATGAAAAAATTGCTTTTGCTATCTATAATAGTCAATTGGACCCACAAATAAATAAAATTCGTGAGAAAGGGATGAGACTCGTAAATAATCGTGGTGATCATCTGACAGTTTCATTAACTACATCTCCTATTGTTTTTGAAGATAAAAAAACAGGATATATCATCGCTTTTCATGATGTGACAAAAGAGCAGCAGCTTGAAGAAATGAAGATTGATTTCGTATCTATGGCTGCGCACGAACTCCGTACACCGCTTACCGCAATCCGTGGTTATGCAACACTTCTGGAAATGCAAAAAGCAAAGATGCTTGATGATGCAGGAAAACAATTAGTACAGCGGCTTCTTATCAGTAGCGATAACCTGAGTAATCTGATTGATAATTTATTGAGTGTTTCACGAATTGAAAGAAATGTTTTCTCTGTCGAAAAGAGGCCTCTCAAAATAGAATCAATCATTTCCAATGTAATTGATACACTCAAACATCAGACAGCGACAAAAAAACAAAATCTTACTATGCACATACAGCCTAATTTGCCAACAGTTATGGTAGATCCCTTCAGGATTACGCAGGTGATCCTCAATCTTGTTTCCAACGCGAGTAATTATACAAAAGAAGGTGGGCATATCAGTATAAAAGCAGTGAAACGTGAGAATTCTGTAGAAGTTTCTATTGCTGACAATGGACAAGGAATTCCCAAAGAAGCTCTTCCTAAATTATTCACGAAATTTTTTAGGGTAAGTGGTGTTTTGGAGCAAGGATCAAAAGGGACAGGTTTGGGTTTGTATATCTGCAAATCAATTATTAATATGCATAATGGGAAAATATGGGCAACAAGTGATATCGATAAAGGCTCTACATTTACTTTTGCATTGCCTATTCCCACGGAAAAAGAATTAAAAGATTTCGAAGAGAATCTTTCTGCTTCATCTGGATTTACCAAGAGTCCAGGGGGAAGTATCATTGTCCGAAAATAAGATACTTTTTTTATTGAATATTAATCAGGTTGGTTTTTACTCCATTGCGATTTCGTTAAGTCTACTTTTCCGTTTTTGAAAAATACTCCTTCTTCTTTTAGTATTTTAATTTTTGTGGGAATTCCATTCCCTGCTGAATAGCCATGGAGTGCTCCGTCGGATCCGACGACTCTATGGCATGGGGTATGTGGCGCGTCTGGATTAATGCGCATACAGTTACCGACAAATCTGGCGGCTTTGGCGTTCCCCGCCAAAGCCGCCACTTGTTTGTATGTCGCGACCTTGCCTCGAGGAATTTGTTTCGTTATTTCATACACTTTTTGTTTTGATATCATTTCAGTAGCAGTATAACGAATATACATATGTATGACAAACAGAACAATTCAAACATGCCCCTGAAGCGCAGCAATCTCAAGTGAAGATTATTACAATTTTGTAGTATAAAAAAACAAATAACATATGATATGATGAGTGCATGAAACTCACAAGTCCGGCTTTTCTTCATGAAGGCAATATCCCCATGAAATATACCTGTGACGGATTAGGAGTGAATCCACCATTGGAATTTAAAGATATTCCGCATGGGACGGTGAGCCTCGTCCTCATCATGGATGATCCCGATGTTCCGATTTCAGTACGTCCGGATAAAATGTTTGATCATTGGGTCGTCTATAATATCCCACCGCATACGACACGAATCGAAGACAATACCACTCCCTCGGGTGTTGTAGGGGTAAATACCGCAGGAGCAAATAATTATGCAGCCTGCTGCCCTCCTGATAAGGAACATCGGTATTTCTTTAATTTATTTGCAATCGATATTAATCTGGATATTCCCGCCAAAACAGCGACAAAACAAGTTGTCTTAGATGCGATAGAAGGACATATTTTGGAGCAAGCAACGCTTATGGGCAGGTATAAGCGGATACAATAAGTTTTTCTTTCTCTGTTTTTGTCAGTTGTTTTATTATATATTCTCTCTTCAATGCCTCACTTTTTGTATCATATTTTTCTGAATGGACAATAGTAACCGGTCTTCTGTAGCGTGTATATTTCGCCCCTGTTTTTGTAGTATTATGCATAGTTATCCGCCTCTTGATATCATTTGTCGTCCCTGTATATAGTGTCCCATCAGAGCAGCGGACAATATAGACAAAATATGGCACCTTTTTCATCATACAGCTGGTATAATAGTACCATGAATCGTACAAGATTTACACAAAAAGGGTTTGATGATCTCAAAAAAGAATTGGCAGATTTACAGGCTGAACGGCCAGGTGTCATCGCGGATGTACAAAAAGCGCGTGAGCTGGGAGATCTGAAAGAAAACGGTTATTATCAGGCTTCCAAAGCGAAACTTCGGAGTATCGATGCCAGTATCATGCGTATTCAGTATTATCTCAAAACCGGTATCGTGAGTGAAGAAGCTGCTGCTGATGTCATCGGTATCGGGAGTACGGTGACGTTTCATAATGGAGTTAAAGAGGTAACCTACCAGTTTGTCGGTGACTTGGAAGCTGACCCATCAGCAAATAAATTATCTCTCCTCTCCCCCATCGGACGGGCATTGGAGGGGAAAAAGAAGGGAGATGTCGTGTCTGTGCAGTTGCCGGGGGGAGTTAAGGAATTTACTATTTTGAAAGTTTCTGTGTGAGAACTGAGATTGCTTCTTCTGCAAAACTGGATGGTTGAAATGACAAGAGAGATTCCGGATCAAGTCCGGAATGACAATTATTAGACGGGTAAATGCTATGAATATTTTGACAACTCCCGGGTGGGATGAATATGAATTACTTGATACAGGCGACGGATTACGTTTGGAGCAATTCGGGAAGTACCGTCTGGTCCGTCCAGATCCGCAGATAATTTGGTCACGGCATCTTTCCCAACGCGAATGGGATACAGCTGACGCATTTTTTGATACCGCTGGAAAAAAGTGGATTAACAGAAATAATGTTCCTCAAAAATGGCTGCTTCATTATAAAAATCTTGCATTTTGGGCTGAATTATCTCCCTTTAAACATACAGGGATATTCCCTGAACAATCTCTCCAATGGGATTGGATAGAAGAAAAGATAGTAAATGCAAAGAAAGGTAGATCTGTCCGTAAAGAGGTTCGGGTGTTAAATCTGTTTGCATATACCGGAATTGCCAGTCTCGTTGCTGCGGCAGCGGGTGGTATCGTAACGCATGTCGATGCGTCACGTCCTACGATAGGATGGGCGAAAGAGAATCGGAAAGCCTCGAAAATATCTGAGGATTCCATACGATGGATATTGGATGACGCAATTAAGTTTCTGCAGCGTGAAGTAAAGCGGGGTGTAAAATACGACGCTATTATTATGGACCCGCCTGTGTATGGGCATGGACCCAATGGTGAGAAATGGGATTTTACGCGTTCTTTTCCCGCATTATTGCATCTTTGCAAACAAGTGTTAGCAGAAAAACCTTTGTTTATACTTATCAATGCATATGCGATATCCGCTTCAGCGTTAATGCTTGAAAATATACTTAAAGACATTATCCCTTTTGCAAAAAATGAGATTGAAGTCGGTGAACTCGCGTTAGAAGAAAAAGGTTCAGGAAGACTATTGTCTACAGGGATTTTTGGTCGGTGGGCTGCTCCATCAGAGAAATAAGAGTATTTTTCAATTTATTTAATGATTCTTCCTCATATACACTGACTGAAAGTATTGTTTTCTTGAGTTTATGTAACTTTTTTACAGTTTTTTGTAGTTCTTCTGGTGATACTAAATCTGTTTTTGTCAAAAGAATAATTTCAGGTTTTTCAAGCATTTTTTCGTTAAAAGTACCGAATTCCGTACGAATAGTATTGTATGCATTTAATGGATCTGAGGTAGTACAGTCGATACAATGAAGGAGCAGTTTTGTTTTTTCGATATGTTTGAGAAATGTTATTCCCAGTCCTTTTCCTTTTGAAGCTCCTTCAATAAGTCCAGGAATATCTGCAAGTGTGTAATTCTCAAGCATTCCCCTATTTGGCTCCAGTGTCGTAAAGGGGTAATTTCCTATTTTGGGATGCGCATGCGTTAGTACCGCCAGCAAACTGCTCTTTCCTGCATTCGGAAAACCGATAAGACCGATATCTGCTATTAATTTTAATTCCAACTGTAAGGTTTTTTCCTGACCTTTTGTTCCATGTTCAGCATAGAGAGGAGCCTGATTTGTTGCAGATTTGAATTCATTATTCCCTCTCCCACCGATGCCGCCTTTTGCCAATAATATAGGTGTGGTAGTGTTTGTAATTTCGTATGTTTTATTTCCTTCAATCTCCGTTATAATCGTGCCCAAAGGCACAAGAATAGTTGTATGCGAAGCATTTTTACCAAATAATTTTCTGTTTTTACCGTTTGTCCCATTTTCAGCTTGGATCTTCTTTTTAAAACGGAATTCTTTCAGATCATTGAGATTATTGGAGCCTTGGAAATAGATATTCCCGCCGTTTCCTCCATTTCCCCCATCCGGTCCACCTCTAGCAGTCATTCCATTACGCAAAAAAGTAGCGGCACCATCTCCGCCATCACCGGCTTTTACAATAAGTGTAACATTATCAACAAGCATATCTTTGTGTATTATACAGTATGCATGTAATAATAATGTCGGTTTTTATTTATAGAAAGACTTGATTTGGAATAATATATACAGACCGATAAGAACAGATATGAGTGGAGACAGAAGCTGTCCCGCTACCAGAGAACCTACAAAATGAATGATATCACTCCAAAAATAGAAATTCCAACCTTTGTATTTTCGATCTTTTAAATCCGGGTAAGCCATAATCAGGAGTACTGATGATGCAAGCCATAACAGTGTTGCTATGGTGCCCATACCGAATGTGGATGAATTATTTGAGTCATTCATCGCAAAAGGTGAAGCAACCGAAAGAATACCCAAGGTAGATACTGCTCCTATAACGCCCAAAATACCAACTATAAGGGCATAATATGGAATATATTGGACAATAAATTTTCTGATTTTTTCTGATAAATTCGGAGCTTTTTTAAAATACGGTTCTAACTTGTCCGGAAAATTTTCATGTGTAATTTTGCTCATTTTTTCACCTCCTTTCTCCAAATATGCTATAGCCTAATTATCCCAAACTTTCATAGTAATGCAAGAGCTATTTTTGCTCTTGACACAATAATGGGAAAGCTATACATTAAAGGTATTCATGAAAGGCGGTGACAAAAGTTGATTAGTTGTTTGGATTTAGTACGGGACGAAATTAAACACGCAAGAGAAAATTTTACCGGAATGGTAGCCAATATTACACAGGAAATGCTCCGTGTGGATCCGGGCGCAAAAGCGTTTCCTTTGGGCGCGACATGGGCGCATGCGATCTTTACGGAGGATATTATTATTCATAATATGCTTCAAAAAGAGTCTGCGCTTTACGAAACTATTTATAAAGACGCAGCAGGTGTCAATATGCCGATGCCGCCCATGGATTCCGGATGGAGTGAAGCAAATGAATTATGGGCGAAAAGCGTAAAAGTAGATCTTCCTAAATTACGTGCATATCAAGAAGCTGTTTTTGTCGAAACAGATAAGTATATTCTGAATCTTCATGATGATGAATTTGATGCTGAGTTGGATTTGGGGACATGGGGTAAAAAACGTGTGTGGTATATTTTATATGAAATGGTTGCGGCTCATATGAGTTCGAGTACAGGCGAAATTTCCGTATTAAAAGGATTACAAGGCGTGCGGGGATATTCATATTAATATGAATATGGATGCCATTCTCCAACAAATTGCGACATTTCTTCTTTCACTTATCTATCTTATTGTGATGGAGCAATACCCTGCCCCTCAATCGCTTCCGGTAATAACTCCTACACCTCAAATTTTGGGAAAACAAACAGAAGTATCTCCAAAAGATACAGTTTTAAAACAGCCTGCATATGCGTCTCCTGCAATTGTAAGTCGTGTGATTGACGGTGATACTGTAAAAGTATTTTTGAATAACGAAACAGTAACAGTCCGTCTGATCGGTATTGATACTCCAGAAATTGATGAAAAGCGCGCTCAGATAGAATGTTTCGGACTTGAAGCATCTGAGCGCGCAAAAATACTTCTTACCGGAAAAAATATCTATTTGGAGCCGGATGAGTCACAGTTGGATAAAGATAGGTATGGGAGACTTTTACGTTATATATGGTTGGATGATGGTACCAATATTAATGAAAAAATGATAGCAGAAGGATATGCGTATGAATACACGTATGATGTCCCCTATAAATATCAGAAAGAATTTAAAACTGCGCAGATAAACGCACAACAAAATAAGGTAGGATTATGGGCGGATACGACATGTAGAGGCGGGAAATAGTATTTATTTGAGTTTTTCTTTCTCAAATGTTTTTTGAATTTCTGAGAATGATGTGGTATCTTTCGTTTTTTTTGATTCTCTACGCGCTTTGAAAAATTCTATAATCGCGGGAATTAGAGAAAGAAAGATGATAGCAAAAATTGCTATTTCAAAGTTATCTTTGATAATGGGGAGAGAACCGAAAAAGTATCCCGCAAATAAAAGGCTTGTTACCCAGAGTAATCCGCCTAAAACATTGTACGCAAGAAATGTAGAATAATGCATACTACCCATTCCGGCTACAAAAGGCGCAAATGTGCGGACAATCGGGACAAATCTCGCAATGATAATTGTTTTTCCTCCATGTTTTGCGAAGAATTTGCGTGTTGTTTCCAAATGCTGTTTGTTGAAGAGTTTGGAATTTTCTTTGGAAAATACTTTATGCCCTAACTTGTGTCCGATCCAATAGTTAACCGTATCTCCGAGAATTGCTGCTGCTAAAAGGATAAAATAGATAACAACAATATTGATATATCCACTGCCCGCGAGGGTCCCTACGACAAAAAGTAATGAGTCCCCGGGTAAGAATGGTGTGACGACAAATCCGGTTTCAGCAAATATAATCACAAAAAGAAGGACATACACCCATGTCCCGTATTGTTGGATAAATGTGCCTAAGTACTCATCTATGTGTAATAATATTTCGATAAATTCCATAACTCAAGTATACAGGGAAAAAGAGAAAGAAACAATTACGTAATATGCTGTAGTCTTTTTACTCTTTCTTCAATCGGGGGGTGTGTGGACATGAGCTTCATCAGAAATCCTCCTAATCCTCCATTGGGCGCACTGATATAAAGAGAAGACATAGCAGGATTATCTTCTTTGGGAAATCTTCGTGTCGTATCACTGATCGCGACAAGAGCCTTTGCAAGAGATTTACCGTCTCCTATCGTTTTTGCTCCCGTATAATCGGCTCCATATTCGTGCTGTCTTGATATAGCCATTTGTATAAACGAAGCAGCGATTGGGACCAAAATCACAGCAGCCATCATGACAAGCGGATTAGGAGCATTTTCTCTATCCTCACTTCTTCCCATGCCTCCATACATCGCCATATTTGCCATAAATGAGATCACACTGGCAAGAACAGCTGCAATTGTCGCTACCAGGACGTCCCTATTTTTTACATGCGCGAGTTCATGTGCCAATACGCCGCGCAATTCATTTTTATCTAATACTTTTAAAATTCCTTGTGTGACAGCCACAGATGCATGCCCGGGGCCTCTTCCTGTCGCGAACGCGTTTGCTTGCATGTCAGGAGTGATATATAGTTTGGGCATAGGCATATTCATTTTGTCAGCCAGCTCACGGACAATATCATATAGCTGAGGGTATTTTTTAGGGTCGAGCGGCTGCGCTTTACTCATGGAGAGGGCGATCTTTTCTGAGAAGAAATATGTACCGATATTCATGGCAATTGCTATAACAAAGGCCATAATCATACCGTCCTGTCCGCCAAAAATACGTCCAATTGTGATGACAATGATACTTAGGAGGCCCAAAAGTAATATTGTTTTGATTGTATTTTGCATAGTACTAGTATACCATTTGTTGTCAATTTGTTTTAGCAATATATTCCCTCCGCAATAACAAAAAAAAGTTGTATAATACTTCTTATGGATATTTTTTCCTCATTACTTATTATTTTGGGCCTCGTTCTCTTTGAAACGGTAAGTAGTCTTGATAACGCTGTTATTAACGCGCAAGTACTTTCCACAATGAGCGAAAAAGCAAAGAAGTGGTTTTTGACTTGGGGGCTTTTTATCGCCGTTTTTCTTATGCGAGGTCTTCTCCCGTTTCTCATAATACTTGCGGTAAATCCGTCTTTAGGGCCTTGGGGAGCGGTTACTGCTGCATTCAGCGCTGATCCTTCAGTGAAAGAAGCGGTAGAAAAGTCTGCTCCTGTTTTGCTTGCCGGCGGAGGGACTTTTTTGTTATTTCTCTTTTTCCATTGGCTTTTTCTAGAACCTAAATATTACGGTTTGAGAGGAGAACGGTTTATCTCTACATTGGGTGTGTGGTTCTATGCGGTTGTTTCGATCTTACTTACCGCAATTGTTTGGGGTTCACTCAAAGTTGATCCGATGATGGCGCTCGGGGCGGTCGTAGGATCTACGGCTTTTTTTATTACCCATGGATTTAAAGCAAATGCAGAACGTGCAGAGCAAGAGTTGCTTTCTGATACAGGTAAATCAGACTTGAGTAAAATATTTTATTTGGAAGCAATTGACGCGACATTTTCTATTGACGGAGTTTTGGGGGCTTTCGCCTTTACCATGTCTGTCCCATTGATTTTGATAGGAAACGGTATCGGTGCATTTGTAGTGAGAGAAGCTACTCTCAAAAGTATTAATCAGATAAAAAAGTACAAATATCTCAAAAATGGCGCCATGTATTCGGTATTTTTTCTCGGTTGTGTTATGTTATATGATAGTTTCGGCCATCATATGCCTGAATGGTTGACTCCTGTGACGACAATAATTATTATCACCTACTTTTTCTTTAAGTCTCGTAAAGAGATTGAGACGAAAGAATCCTCTAAAAAAAAGAAATAATGTTGTCATTTGGTAACAACGTTATTTACACAATTCTTATATTTGTCATATATAATATTTACTCTGTTTAGGCATAATAATTTTACTATGTTACTTAATAGTGTTAATAATAACCAATTTATGAAAAATCGTAAAGAGAAAATTCTTATTGCAGACGATGATCCTGCAATATTAGACTCACTAAAAATGATGTTGGAAATATGGGATTATGAAGTTGAAGCTGTCTCAGATGGTGATGTTTTATCACGTCTTAAAAAGTCAAAGCCTGAGTTATTACTTCTTGATATTTGGATGTCAGGCACAAATGGGCTTGATATATGTAAGCAACTGAAGCAAAATAGCCGTACCAAAAATATTCCAGTTATCCTCTTCTCCGCAAGTCAAAACATCAAAAAAAGTACAGAAACTGTTGGAGCCAATGATTTTATCGCAAAGCCATTTGATATTGCAGAACTGCTCGGTAAGATCGAAAAAAACCTCGTAAATAAAAAATTCGCGAATTAACTTCTTCCCTTTATATTTTAAGGATTATCTTATTATTTCCCTTCACTATTTCTAAACATGTAATAATAAACGACTGGGATAAAAAATAACATCATCGTACCTGAAAAGAATAAACCAGATATAATTGCTCCTCCCAAACCTTGCCATAACGGGTCAGAAAGTGTGATGGGTATAAGCCCCATGATAGTTGCTATGGTAGTGAGGGTAATCGGTTCTAATCGACTTTCCGCCCCTTCTGCTATCGCTTCTTTAAAAGGAATTTTTTCTTTGAGATTTGAATTTATCTTATCCACAATAAGAATTGCATTCTTTACCACAATACCAAATAACGCAAGTGTTCCGATAAGCGCCGGAAATGTTAATGGTGTATTGGTCAGCCCAAATATTATGAGAACTCCCGAAATAGAGAGCGGTATCACCAGCATCACGATAAATGCCTTTCTAAAGGAAGAAAACTGCATCACCATAGTAATAATAATGAGTAAAAATGACAAAATCATTGCCTGAAGAATAGAGATAACAGATTTATTATTTTCTTCGTTTACACCACCTGTTGACCAACTATATCCATCATTAAGCTGAATGGTATCAGCATATTTTGTTAACTTATTATTGATATCGGTTATAGAATATCCCTTGTCCACCCCTGCGCTTACAGAAATAGTTCTTTTACCGTCTTCTCTGGTAATGAGTGTGGGATTGGGTCTGAGTTCAAAAGAACCCAATGCGTTAATATTTACATTTCCTTGCTGCGTGGGAATTGTTATATTTCCCATAACATCTGTTGTGGGCTGCTGAGGAGATGTACGCAATACAATAGTTTCATCACTATTGGATTCATTTTGGAAACGAACATTTTCATCAAGGTTAAATCCGTTCACATATGATCTGAGATACAAACCAATTTGCTCTTCTGAAATTCCCGCATCAATTAATTTTTGTTTATTTGGGATAAAAACGATTTTACTCGTGCCCTCTTTGATTGATTTCTCCACATTATTGGTGCCGGGTTGTTTTTTGAGATACTCCTGCAAAGTATTCGCATACGTTTCAAGTTGTGTCAGATCTTCTCCGGAAAGCTTTATTTGCACATCGCTTCCTGCCGGAGGCCCATCCGTTACTTCCGTAACTGCAATTGTTCCTTTACTATAATTTTGAAATTGTTTTCGTAAATCTCTGGCAAGATCAATAGAAGTAATATCTCGTTTTGTATCATCGGGTAATATGATAGTAATTAATGCGACATTTTCTCCTGCTGCTGCATACCCTCCACGTTGATTCGCGCTCAGTCCGAGTGTAGCTGTTACAAACGTAGTCTCAGGAAGATTTCGGAGTTGTTCCAGTATCTTTATAGATTCTTTGCGTGTTATTTCCTGATTTGCACCCGAGGGAAGCTCAAGCGATAAATATATATATTCCTGATCAGTTGCCGGAAAGAATTCGTTTCTGACAAATCCGAGTGGAAAGAGTAAATAAGAAAAGAGAGAAAACACAATCACGATGATAAGGGTTGCTTTTCTATTAATATGTTTTGAAAGTATAGTATCTATGATAGACCGATATTTTTTTTCAATATATTCAAAGTTGATAACTCCATGATTTATATACTTATTATAATTCCGTCCGGATTTTTTCGTAGTATTAAGCGAAGATAACTTACTTGTTGCTCTACCGAAGAGCGTATTTTTAACGAGCATAAACACAAACAAATTAAGTATAAATAATAAGATTGCTGGTATGAAGAAATTTCCTTGAGGGGATATAAGCGTAAATATATAAAGTACAATAAGTATGGCAATAATGCGGAGTAGTATGATTACTCTCTTGGGCATATTGCCGGTAAGTAAGATAATAATAACAGGCAAAGTGATAAATAATGCGATTATTAACGAACCCAGAAGAGTACTTGAAACAACAATCGGAATAGGTCTTATAAACTCTCCTATGATACCTCCTGTCAGCAAAAGCGGGACAAATGCCCATACAGTTGTAAGTGTCGTGGTGAGGAGGGCGGTTTTAAAATCCCTCCACACCATAATTGATGCTTCAAGGGGGGTAAATTTACCCGTACGATAATATGCCGTCACAGCCGAAATAACGACAATAGTATCATCCACCAATAAACCAAGAGATAACAGTAAAGAAAAGAACGCTATAAAGCTGAGGTCTATACCTGTCATATCCATAACTGTAAATGTAAGGAAAAATGTGAGAGGAATCGCGAGAGAGGCAACAATAGCCTGACGTATACCCAAAAACAAAAATAATGTGATAAATACCAAGGAAATTGTGAGTGTTAAATCCCGTACAAGATGATTAAATTGTTTATCAATCATATTCCCCGCATCTTCGATTGTTAATATCGTAAATGTATCTTTATATTCTTTTGTGATTTCCTCCGTGAGTTTTTTGGCATCTGCCACTGCTGTCGTAATATTTGCGGTACTGCTTTTGTATATGTCAAAACGTATTGCTTCAACAGGAGTTTTTGATGAGTCTGCTATGTATGTTGTTGTCGTATTTGGTTTGGATCTGCGCTGCACATCAGCGATTTCTGATAATAAATATGTTGTTTTTCCTACCGACAATGTAAGTTTTCTTATATCTTCAATTGATGTTATAGTCGGATCTATATTTAATACAAAGGATGATGTGCCTGTAGAAACAGTCCCTGCAGGAAAAGATTTAATATTTGATTTGATACTTTGTGAAAGAAGGGCGGGATTGATATTGTATTCTGCGATTTTTTCAGGTCGGATAGTTACCTGAATTTCTTCATCATCAAGCCCTGTCGTTTCTACTTTATTTATGGATGGTAAATCCTTTAATTTATCTCGTAAAATTCTCCCGAAACGTATCAGACTGATTGCGTCATTTTTGCTGCTTAATGTAAATGTCCATACAGGAGCGTTTGAAAAATCTAATTTCTGTACTCTGGGTGTTTGGGTATTTTGCGGAAGAGTGTTTACACTATCTATCGCAGATTGGACATCAGCCTTTGCTTTATCCGCGTCAACGCCATTTTCAAATTCAATTGTAATTATCGAAGCGGATTCTCTTGAGGTAGATTCAATTTTTTTTATTTTTTGTACATCATCGACACTATCTTCCAGTGGTATTGTGACGAGTGACTCTATATCTTGGGGAGAGGCACCGGGAAGAATAGTTGAAACAATTACAAAAGGAATTTTTACTTCCGGATTAAGAACTCGGGGTAAATTTATAAAACTCGATATACCGATAATACATAATAATAATATGATAAGAATTACTAGACGAGTATTACGAAGATATTTTGCAAAGAAAGTATTTTCCTGAGATTTATCAAATTGTAGTTTTTTTAAATATGTAGTTAATTCAGGCATAGTCCCCCTTTGCTATTAATATGTTTGCGTGATCGCGACTTTATCTCCTGCGACCACATTTCTTTCCATAATAACCAGGTCCGTATCCGAAACGCCTGAAAATACTTCTACGAAACTTCCATATACTTTACCAAGTGTAATCGTACGAGTTTCTGCTTTTCCATTTTTCGCCACAAGCAGCTGTGCTTTGTCTTGTGTAATATATATGGCATCAATTGGTATCAATGGATCTGTTGGTGGTTTCGTCGTAATTTCTTTTATTTCACCAATTGGTATATTTATCGAAATGTAATCTCCATCCGAAACATAATTTTGTTCGACACCCGTTATATCATAATAAACAGAATAAAGTTGTCCGTCTGTGGCTTGTGTCGATATGTGTGTGGGTGTCGCGAGGATTTTTTTCCCATTGATAATAATTTCGCTTTGTTCATCAGTGGAGATTTGTTGAGCGACAGCCTGAGGTACGAGGGCTGTCGCTGTCGTCGTAACATCATTGGATGTGATTGTTGCGAGAACTGTGCCGGGACTGACGACCTGTCCTACTTTGACATTGATTTTATCCACAGTTCCGTCAAACGGACTCACAGGATACATAGCGGATGCTGAAATATATGCGAGTGCCGATTGAAGACGAGCGACTTCTTTCCCTGTTTCGAGTGACTTTTGTTGAACATCAAGTTGATTAAGTGTCAAATCTTTTTGTAATTGTGCAAGGTCTGCCGGAGGTTTATCATCACTCGCCTGATATTCTGTATTTCTCTGCGCAGCTCTAAGTTGATTAATAGATGCAGATAATTGTGTTTTTTGTGCTTCTAATTGCGCCAGTTGTTCTTGCGGACTGAGTGTGCCCGGTGTTTGTGTCGTCGGTTGTGAACCGAGACTTGCTTTTGCTGCTTCAATCTGTTTATCCAATGCTTCTGCTTTGGATGTCAGATCATTGAGTTGATCTCGTGTATCATTGGCGGTTGACTGAGCAATATTTCGCATTTCTTCTGCGTTTTGCGCGGTTTTATTTGCTACTTCCCGCTGTTTATCGATTGAATTTATTTGCGTTCCATATGTGTCAACAGTATTTTGATATTGTTTTTGCGCTATGGCGCTTTGCAATGCAGGAGCATTTCCTCCGTTATAATTACTTGCAAGAGAGACAAGTACCTGTCCCTTTGTAACTTGATCGCCATTTTTTACGGGAATATTTTGTACAACGCCGGCTGATTGAGCCACAATTTTTACGACACCCGTTTTTTCTATTTTTGCCTGAAATGCGGCTTTTGGAAATCCGCTGATTCGATATACAGTAACATTTTTTGTTTGAGGTTCTCGGGTGATTGCATCAGGGGTCTTATTAATCATACGACCAACAATAAGTATGAGTAAAAGGATCGCAAGTGTGAGAAAAAAACTTCTTAAAGGGTATTTTCGAATATAACGGACACTTGAATGATATGTTGATTTACTACGACGTAGCAAAATGTCTTTTTTATCATCAATAAATAAAATAATTTTTTCTTTTTTTTTCTGTAACGCTGTCATATGATGGATGAACTATGGGGCAGATAAATTTTTATCTATTTTACTTGAAAATAAGCAAGAAGTCAATATTATAAGACGTTTTTATTGTGCTTCCAAAACTTCTTTAATTCTTTTAACAATCTCTTCATTGGGTAGTTCGCCTTTTACAATATAATACGCCGGTTTTAACTCCTCTACCATTTTAACGGTATTTTCGGTGTCAGGATTAACATTGGTAAATATGATGACTGGGATGTTTACTCCCCAAGGTTCGTTACGTAATAAATGCAAAAATGCTACTCCGTCCATTTCAGGCATGATGAGATCGAGTACGATCAGGTCAGGATGGTATTGTGTGGCTTTTTCCATACCAGGCTTTCCGTCAACTGCTTGGATGACATTATATCCGTTTGCCGTGAGTATTTTTGCTAAGGGTTCTCTTTGCGCGGCATCATCCTCAATAATTAAAATAGTCTTTTGGGAAGTGTTGTCCATAATTGTCACTAGTATAATTTGTTTGCCTGAGATATTGCAAGTAGTATTTTGGGAGGTATACATATTCGTGATATAATAATTTCCCCTATGGACAATGTCGTTATTATCCGTTCAAGAAAAAGAAGTACCGTAGGTATACGTATTCTACCCGATTCGACAGTGCAAGTGACTATCCCCTTTTTGTATCCGAAATTATTTGTGAGAAAAATATTACAAGATAAGAAGTCATGGATTGAGGAAAAACAACAATTGATGCGTACTCGCGCTGCCCAAAAAAAAGAAAAAAATTATTGGTATCTGGGAAAACAATATAATCTTGTGAGTAAGCCGGGTTTAAAAGATATGATTGAAGTTGGAGAGAATATGTATATCGGTAGCGCTAATGAAAAATATAGAAGGGCCTATCTTACTACTTGGTATAAAAAACAGGCAAGAAAAATTATATTTAATCGGGTGGTGCTGTATGCAAAAAAGTCACATTCTGAGTATCGTTCGATAAATTTAACAAGCGCGGAAACTCGATGGGGTTCATGTAGTAGTCAAAAAACACTAAATTTTAATTGGAAATTAATTATGGCGCCTATTGAAGTTATCGATTATGTTGTAGCGCATGAGCTTGCGCATCTGCGCGAGCTCAATCATTCCCATGCTTTCTGGGAAGAAGTTCGTAAAATGTATCCATTGTATAGAGAATATCGCACATGGCTAAAGAGATATGGGCATCTTTTAACAATTGATTAACTTTGTACACCCATTTCATCTTCGACACTATCTTTTAGCTTGAGCATTTTCAGTTTTGATTCGTTTGTTGTCGTTTTTCTCCATTCGTCAAGCAGTTCCTGATTTTTCTCAAGCGCTGCTGTATTCTCAGGTGAGCCTAAATTTGCCAAGGGATCCGCTACAGCTTCTTCATATTTTATAGCCTCTGTTGCTTTAAATAATAATTTAATGCCGATGAAGATTAAAGGGATAACAGGAATAAGAAAGAAAAAATTTGTGGCAGCTTCCTGACTTTTCAAAAAAAGGAATGCCGAATAAAAGCCTGCAATCGTAGCGATAATGCCAAAAAAGATTTCAATCGCAAGTTTAAGCATAGATATAGGATAGCTAATTTTGCGTCTTTTTGCAATTCATTATGATCTGTGATTCTTTTTCCCTGCCAAGATATAGAGTGGAATTGCGCTTAGAATAAGGAGTGCGGAAACCACCCACGCTGTCTGGATTGAAGTATTTTTTGCAAGAAGTCCCATCAGTAGCAATCCTACAGCTGCGCCTAATTTCCCTATCATAGAATCAAATGAGAAAACTGTAGCTCTATGATGGGGTGAAAGAAAATTATTTAAATAACCTTTTTGAATTGGTTGATGCATACCCCTGCCTACTTCATAGAGAAGAAAACTTATCAATACAATAGAAAATATATTTGATGCTGCAGATATAAATAAAGGTATGCCCAAACACAACATTGCTGCTATACAAATTTGTGTATAACTTTTTTCTTTTTTAATCAGGCTTTTTATAAGATAGCTTCCAAACATCATACTCAGACTGATACCTGCCCATACCCAGCCGACTATCCATATCTGATTTCCCGCAAGTTCATTAAATCTGGGAGACCAGTACATATTTGGCGATTGAAACGCAAAGCTTGTAAGAAAAGATATTATGATGAGTATCATAATAACACGATGAAGTGATGCATATCGTATCCCTTCTTTTGCCGTAGTGATAAGAGATTTTATACTCGTATTCTCTTGTAGATTTTTTTGTTTATAATAGGTCTCTTGTACAAAGAAAAAGACAAAGATTGCTGTGATGAAAAGAAAAAAAGACGTAAGTTCCATAGGAATGCGGAGACTTACAGTACCGATATATGCTCCAACAAGTCCTGAAAGTAATGATGCGAATCGTGAAATGATATGTCCATGGGAAAAAACGAGATCAATATTTTGTTGTATTTTTTGTTTTTTTACGGCATCCGCAATCCATGCTTCCTGCGCGCCTGAGATAAAGGTAAATCCGATAGCAGCGATACATTCTGCCAGTAAAAACATATTAAATGAGTAGGAAATAAAGTAAATATAGAAAGCAAATGATAATATTAAATAACCCAAGATGAGAGACTTTTTTCTCCCATAAAGATCAGCAAATGCTCCCGTAGGTAGTTCAAAAAGAAAAATACTTACCATAAAAACAAAATTAACAACGTTTACCTGAAAGAGGTTGAGATTTTGGGATAGCAAAAATAGGACGTAAATAGTTGCATGGAGTCCAAATGAGAGTTGTTCAAGAAAAACGAGTAAATAGTAGACATATACCGGATTATTACTACCGTAGAAAGAAGTTTTTTGTTTTATCTTTTTGATCATATATTAATAGTATCAGGTTTATCTTTACTTTTTTTGCAGAATAAAATAGTATGAAGGGTTCAAAAGTAAAAACAAATAACTCTGTTTTATTTCTTGGGGAGAGCTTCACAAGCGACAGCGTCTTTGTCACCGTCAAGTCTATTGAGGTCACGTTTTACCCCTCCTACTTTGAGGAAGAAGGATTGTGCTTCATTTTGTGTTTGGAAATCACTGCAGTTGTATTGGTCAGCATATTTCCCTTTTGTTGAGTCAGTAACGATATTTCCTAATTTATCAAATAATACATTCCCGCTTGCGTCACGCGTTACTTTGGACTGTTCAAATGATTTTGTCTGCCAAAGCTTTCCGAGATCATAATCATTTTGTCCGACTTCGAGTCCGAGCGCTGCAAGAAGTGCAATAAACGCAATTGCCAGAGCGATACGTGCCTTTTCAAAGAAATAGAAAAGAATCGCGACGAGAATAAGGAGCGCAATAATAACCCAAATACGTACTTTGTGGTTGCCGCGAGCTTTTTGGAATTTTGATGGACCTGTATATTCTTTTTCAGGTTGTGTTTTTACTTCCTTTACATCGGTTTCCGGAGTAGTATCTACAGGAGCTGTTTTTGCAGCTACTTT
>CAZLSZ010000020.1:0-21734 GCA_964562445.1 uncultured Gammaproteobacteria bacterium | reverse complement strand
CTGCTTTCGGATGACAATTTTGTTTTGAACCGCCTGATAGATCATCGATGACAGCAACTGCATAATTCTTTTTGATAAATTTATCTACAAGATGACTGCCGATGAATCCTGCCCCACCTGTTACAATAATTTTTTTCATATTATGTAAATTTGTTTCCTATAATTACTTTCGTCATTTGCAATCCTACATATATTGCTTTTTTTAGAGACCCTGTAATTTTTGATTCCCCAATCCTTCCCTGATAATGGACAGGTATTTCTATTACACGATATTTTGTTTGTAAAATATGTACCATAAGTTCTGATAAGAAATGTGATCCCCCTACTGTGAGTGATGGCAAGATTTTTTTTACAACTTCACGTTTCATAACTCTATAGGTGCATCCGCAGTCAGACAAAGGGCATGTGGGGCGATAAAGTATTTGCATACATTTTGCAAGAGAAATATTTGCCATGCGAAGTAGTCCATGCATATTCGCCTTTTTTGCGATATATACTTTATCTGTTCTCGTACCTACGATAACATCATATGCCGTGAGTTTTTGGAGGAATCGGGGTATATCTCTTGCTTGAAATGTGCCATCAGGTTCACAAAGGAAAATATAGTCACCCGTTGCAACTTGTAATCCTTTGCGTAACGCGTATCCATATCCTTTTTGTTTTTCAAGGATAACTTTTGCTCCGTTTTTTTTCGCGATTGCTGCTGTATTGTCTTTGGAATTATTATTTACCACAATTATCTCATCAATGCTTTTTATTCGTTTAAATTCTGTTAGAGCATTTTTGATATTTGCTTCTTCATTGTAGGCAGGAAAGACGAGGGAAATTTTTCTTCTCTTATACATTATATAAATGCATTATAATATTATTCATGCTGCATGTAAATAAAATATTATTATGAGTACAAGATATATATGAAGAGTATAAAAAGATTTTCTGCATTAGATTCATTACGGGGGTTGGCCGCATTATCAGTTTTGATCTATCATTACTTAACAGTATTACCTTTTTTTTGGGATAATACCGCATCATCTTCTTTTGCAATTACTGCATTTAAATATACACCGCTTCATATTGTATGGGCAGGGTACGAAGCAGTACTTTTCTTTTTTGTATTAAGCGGTTTTGTGTTATCTTTACAGTTCTATGAAAAAAAGAAAATACATTATTGGGATTTTCTTATGTCTCGTTTTTTTCGCATTTATATCCCTTGTTATATTGCTATTTTTATCGGCATCCTATGTAAAATATATTTTTATCGTCCGGATGTTGAGGGGTTTAGTTTTATTTTCACGAGTGTATGGGATAGTCCTATTACAGTTGGTACTATTTTTTATCATATTATGCTTCTCTTTTATTTCGGATATGGGGAAATCGTTCTTGTATTGTGGTCACTTGTTATGGAAATACGTATATCATTGATTTTCCCTCTGTTGATGCTGTTGCTTAAGAAATATAATTGGAGATACAACCTTATTTTTGGGGCCGGATTGAGTATTTTGTATCATGTGATTATTAATAATGGAAGAAAGGAGCTCTTTTCTATTCCTCTTGATTATTATTACACAATTACATTTATATTTATGTTTATTTTGGGAGCGTTATTGGCACAACACAAAGATATATTTATACAATTAATGAGAAAGTCCTCCTGTAAAATGAAGTTATTATTGTTATTTCTGGGAATCTTTCTCTATACGATACGATATTGGTTATTTGATTCATCAAGTTCGGGCATTCATGTTGTTATTGCAGATATGAGTATCAGTATAGGTGCTGCTATATTTATCATACTTTCTTTTTCGGCATTTGCGTCACATATACTCAAAAATAACATAATCCATTTTATAGGAAAAATCTCATATAGCATATATTTATATCACGCCACTGTTTTATTTGCATTAATATATTTATTATATCCTCGATTATCCATATATGTAATTTGGATTATTGCGTTTTTTGGCACAATAGGTATTTCATATCTTAGTTATACCTATATTGAAAAACCCTCTATATCCTTAGGAAAGAAATTGCGAAGTAGTAATAAATGAGAAAGGAGTTTGGGAAGGGGAGAAATATTTATAATTATAATCCATACTTCTCTTTATTTGCTTCGTGTTCGTCATTGGTTTTTGCATAATGGTTTATGCCATTACTATCCGTGATATAGAAAAGATAATCTGTTTTTGCGGGATTCATTACGGCTTCAATTGCTTTTGCTCCGGGATTCGCTATTGGTGTCGGAGGGATTCCGGCTTTAAGATATGTGTTGTATGGAGATTGTAATTCTAAATCATCAAACGTTAATGCAGGTTTCCACCAGCGATTTGATTCTTTATCGTATCCGAGCGCATATTGGATAGTAGCATCAATATCAAGTTTCATATACTGATCATATCTGTTGAGAATAACACTTGCTACCATTGGTCTATCTTCATCATGTTTTGCTTCTCGTTCTACGAGAGAGGCAATAGTAACGATTTCTTTTTCACTGAGATCACTTTTTCTCGGACCGGACAATTCATTATATTTTGTCGTAAACGTATTGGTCATAGTCATAATAATTTGATCGATATCAGCTTGTTTGGATAATGAATACGTGTCAGGGAAAAGATAGCCTTCCTTCTCGATAAGTTTTGCTCTCCATGATTCATCATAATTCGGAAACGTTTCCGAAAGAATATCCGCAATTTCTTCCGCGCGTTTTCCTTCAGGAATGGTTACCTGTACATCATTGGTTGCTGTTTGGAGTCTTTTTGCTATTTCGGATGCATGCATCGAAGGAGACAGCCTGAATTCTCCTGCCTGGATTCTATTATCCAGCCCAAGTTGCTTTACCTGGAGAGAGAAGATAAAAGGATCTTTAATGAGTCCTTGTTTATTAAGATTATTAGCTACTTGTTTGACGCCATCTCCATCATTGACTGTAAAGGTTACATGTGTCTTATCGGTGGGATTTACAGGAGACGTCCCGTTATTCCACCACCATCCCAACACACCTAATGTAAGTATAAATAATAGTATAATAAACAAAAATTTTTTCATCGTATTAATCAAATATAAGCACAGGGAAATGATGTAATGATTCTTTTGCCTCTGTTAATTTATATTCATCAGGACTGTACATTGTAAAGATTACTTCATCTTTTTTTACTTTTTCTCCGGATTTTTTATGTAGGTAAATACCGCCTTTTTTAAGTTTTGGCGCCCCAAGTATCTTTGCAAGAATCGTCAAATTTTTACTATCCAGTCCTGTCACCTCACCGCTCTTTTTAGATGTGACATCGTATGAATATTTCCCGGGATGTAATTGCGCGCTTGTTATAGCATCATTACCGCCTTGGGCTTTTATTATTTCTTTCATTTTATCATGCGCGTGTCCGTTTGCAAGGATATACTCTGCCCATCCTCTCCCGTTCTTAAATTCATCTTTTACTTTTCTATATAATTTTTCTGATACATCCTTCAAGCATAAATCCAGTACCATTCCCGCAAGATACAGCGATTTTTCCTCCAAATCCATCGGTCTATCTGCTGTTTGTTCAAGTACCTTTAATGCTTCTTTCGCTTCAAGTAGCGGGCCTATACCTCTTCCTGCAGGCTGCTCGACTTTGTGCACGTAGACTTCAAGTTTTACTTCAAAACGTTTTGCTAAGTTTTTGAATTTATCTGCCAATACTTCTGCATCTGCCTTTCTGTGTACTTTTACATGTGGACCATACGGCAGATCAATAACAATATGATTTGATCCGAATGCAATTTTTTTTGCCATTATGGAAACCAAAATTTTATCGAAACTTTCCAAAAGTAATGGTTCTTCTACTCGTATCAGGTCGTCATCAGCAGGGGCGATATCGATTGCTCCTCCCCAAACGATACATGCGTTGGTTTCTTTGACTATTCTATAAATTCCTTTTTTATCAAAACTGACAGGTGCAATAACTTCCATGTCGTCGGCAGTTCCTCCTGGCGTAGTTATCGCTCTGGATGAACTTTTGGGGATTGTAAAACCTGCTGCTGCAACAATTGGAACGACGATCATAGTCGTTCGTGTTCCTGGTACCCCTCCGATCGAGTGTTTATCTGCAACAATTCCTTTAAACTCCAATTTGTCGCCGGTTTCCATCATTGCTTTGGTCAGGTAGTAAATTTCCGTGTTGGTAAAGCCTTTGGAATACCCTGATGCTGCAAAATAGGTGGTAAGTACTTGCGACATTCTATCCTTGCTGATCTGGTCCATGATGGCAAAGATTTCTTCATACGATAACCGTTTGCCGAGTAATTTTTTTTGTATTGCTTGTAATGCGAGTGTATCTTGTGTCATTAATTCCCTTTAATCATTTGTATGGCATTTTTGAAAAATCCTTTTATAAGAGACATAAAAAAATATACTATATTGTTCAATACTTTATTAATAAAAGGCCACACTTTTTTTAATAATCGCATAAATGATGATTCCTGAACATTTTCCTGCATATACAAAACCTCCTTTCATGATCTATTCTACTCGAGTTTAGCTTTAATTAAAAGTCTTTTCCATGTCGTTCCGGGGGGAGTGCAGGTAATTATTGTTATGTAGCTTCCGTCTGTATCCTGTGTGAGATATGATGTGTTTTCCGGCTCGACTATCGATATATTGTTTATTTTATAAGTATATACTTGGTTGTTGGCGGTGATATTTATCACGTCTCCAATTTTCAATGTATGCGCTGTCGCGAAAATTGCTTTATAATTGGTCGGATCAAACCATTGCGGTAATGTCGAATGTCCAAAGATTGCCGCATTCCCTTTCATAGGTGGGATAGCTGTGCCGGGGAAGTGTACCAGATGAGTGTCCACATCAATATCAATTGTTGAGACATACGCATTATCAATACCAAGTGAGGGGATAGAAAGATTATAATTGGACATTTGTGTAGTGATCGCCATCTCTTTATACGAGGAGGGCATCCATCCTTGTCCATTCGTTCTTCCTATGTTGGAGATGGATGATGCTGTATTGCGTAAAAGACTTTGGATGTAATCTTGGGTAATAATCGTTGTTTTGGGTATAGGGGATGCAAATGATTGACTCGCAAAAGCAGGTTTAATATACAGTTCGTAGGAAACAAGCGGGAAAAACGTATACATTCCGAGCGCCAATCCCGCAAGCACCGAAAGAGAACCAAATATTCTTGCAATTTTTCTCTTTTTTACTCTATTTGATTTTTTATAGATTTGTTTTTTCATATTATTGTGTTTTTATCTCCACGGCTATTTGTTTGGGAAGTGACGGGAAGAGATTAGGCAACAATGGGATAGGAGGAGAAAATACGATATCCGTTTGGGTGACTTGCGGTAAATTCGCGATTGTTTTTTTTGCTTCTCCGAGAGATTTATCTTTTATATTATCTATCACATCCTGAGTATCAATCTTTGGCAGGAGACCTGCTTGTAGCGTAATTGAGGCTTCGGCTGTTTTAGCATTTTTCTTGGAAATATTTTTTACGGTTTCGCTGACACTATTTTGCGCGACAGTTGTGTCTTGATTATATTTCGCTTTCATAATTTCTTCTGCGAATTTTTTCACTTCATCATTTTGATAGGACATACCCGTGAATGTGACAGTTGCGTGAAGTGATATTTTTTTCGCTTCTTCACCATCTTTTCTATCAAATTTTTCTTTGGTAATTTCCGCATTGCCGACAATGGGCAGAACTGTTTCTCCGCTTTCTGCTTTTTTATTGAGAGCGTCCTGCGCTCCGGGCTGCATTTTTTTCAGCAGATCGGCGCGGAGTTTTGCAAGGTCTTCTTTTGATACCACAGTGACATTCTTTTTTGTGCCGCCTGAAAATGCGTTATCATTTCGGGCAGCGACATCATTCCCGCCGAGAGAGAAACGTGTGCCCGATGGGATATTTCCGTCAGTTCCGATATCTTTTGCCGTGACATTTCCTTGCGCAGTACCGGGTTTGGTTCCCGTAAATATGTCACCGCTTGCAGCAGGAATCTTTACACCACTATCAAGCAAAAAGACTTCTCCGGTATTGGATTTAATTTCCGCGTTTGCGTTAAGATTGACCGGCTGTTGTGAATTATTATAAAAGGTGATACTTCCTTTTGCTTTTTCACCGATTTCTTTTTTACCTGTTGCGTCTGTTGAGATATCTCCTTCTACATCTGCCGTGATAGATTTTGCCGCGATAATATTGTTTGTATAATCACTTGCTGAGGTCGTAGAAAAGGTGATAGTTCCTTCCTGATCGACGGATTTTGGAGCGACAGTGAGGAGTACTGTCGCCTTGACAGTATTGTAGTAAAACCAAGATGTTCCAGCGACGAGCAATGCAATTGCGAGGAGCGGGAGAATAATCATCAAAATAGTTTTATTACCTTTTAATTTCCCTGCTTTAGGTAATGATATCCCTTTGGGCATAGTAAATTTGGGTAGATTTTCTAAGAACGCAAGTTTTTTATGATGTGTACGTGGCTCTGGTTCATCCGCAAATGCTTCTTCTGTTTCTTCAGGACGATGATTCATCAGCGGTGTGTGATCATTTTCATAATCCAAAGCAGGCGCAGTTTTCGGCTGGGTCATCATCGGTCGTTCCCCCGCTTCACCATTGATGACAAAGCCAAAATCACCTCCATTTTGGGCTTGCGTATGAGTAGGTGGTTCTGTCATATCTCCATATTCTTCATCTTCATCCTGCTTGATCGGTTCGTCAGGAATTTCCTTTTCATCAATAGGGGCGACGATCGGTTCTTCTCCTATCATGTCATCCGGTATTGTCTTTTCCAGTGTCTCCGTTTCGTCAGGAGGTTCTACCTTAAATCCCATTTGTGTAGCAGCGCCAAAAGTAACCGCTCGATTATCATAATGTGCAGGGAGAACTGTTATTTGCGGGATATGCAAAAATGGCAGGCTTTTGCTCCATTGATGCGTCAAAAATGCCTGATGCGTCCGTTCATCAGGTTTGTGGAGAAAAAGAATAATGCGAGCAGGAAGTACCGCTACTGTGAAATGTCCCAGCAGTTTATCTACCGTTGCAGGCACGGATTCTCCATGCGCGCTTTGTACGGATTCCACGACTTTTCCTCCTCGAAAAAGGCTGAGTTTTACTTGTGTTTTTTCGACCTCAGCAAAAATAGCCGAAAGAGGAGCGCCTTCATCTTCATGAAGAAGATGAATAATAGCTTCATTGGTTACCATAAATCCTATCGGAGTGAGATTGAGCGCATCACAAACTTTTTTGAGCTTATCCAGATATTCTTTTTTTATTTTTTTCGTGTCAGCATTTACCCAATTAGGTTTGACGCCAAAAACTGTTTGGTGGGTTTCTATATCGGGAGGTAACGTTTCTTCCGCGTGACTGATAGTACGATCAATAATATTGATAAAATCTTCACGCCCTATGTCCTCAATAGAGATTGAAAATCGTTCTTCATAACTGTTAACTTTTTTGAGTAGTCCGTTTTGTTCATTGAGGATGATTGCGCTCGCTTTCTCATCAGTAAGTATGAGGGCTAAGTAATAGTCCGTATTTTGTTTTTTTTGTTGTAAAAACGGAATGGGCAGCTTCATAAATTGTATACAGGTATGCTAATCTCCGACTTTCGCGTAAAGCCTGCGTTGTTTATTTCCGATATTCTCCTGCTTTATTATTTTAAATGATTTTAGCTTTGATGTAAAATCAACATGCGGACCTCCGCAGAATTCAATCGAGTAAGATGCTTTCGGATTGCTTGAATCGCCACCGATGAAATAAATTTTGGACGTTTCTGCATAGGTATCAGTAAAAAGCCCGATTGCTCCTATGTCATGGCCTTTTTTTGTCGGTAGCATCTCAAAATGAACGGGGATATTTTCTTTGATTTTTTGATTTACGGTGTCTTCTAAGTGTTTTACTTCCTTATCCGTAAGTTTGGCGTCATGATTGAAATCAAATCGAACGCGTTCCGTGGTAATATTTGAGCCTGTTTGATGCAACTGTGTCCCAAACATATCTCGCAGGGCTCGCTGCATAAGATGCGTGGCTGTATGTCCCATCACAGTTCGTTCCTGATGATCTGCAAGGCCGCCTTTAAATTTCTGTCCTGCGCCTTTTTTGGAGAGATTTTGGTGTTCTTCCATCTTGACGGTGAAGGCCTGTCTATCAAATGTATATCCAAGATTCTCAATCTGTGCCGGGGAAAGTCCATGTGAGGAGTAGAGATAAAAAACATCTTCAGGCGTAATCTCTTTTGTTCCCATAAGTTCATCGCCTGTTTCTCTTCCCCCATACTTTTTCTCGATATAGCCTCGCGCTTTGGTGAGGGCAATGCTATATTTTTTCACTTCAGCCGTGATCACCTCTACTATATGATCTATTTTATCAATCAATTCAGGATCGGTATCTTTATATTGCTCAATAATTGTTTGGACGACAGGAGTAATATCTTTTCCTTCCATCTGAGAAAAATTATCATATGCCCGTCGTATGAGGCGGCGGAGGATGTATCCTTGATCTTTATTTGCCGGAGTAATACCCGCTGCAATGATAAATACACTTCCACCGAGGTGATCGGTAATTATTTGCATTGCTTTTTTGTTTTGTGTATACGGGGTATCTGTTTGTTTCTCGATGCTTGCAATTGTGGGGGCAAAGAGAGAAGTCTGGAACATATCCTGCTGATTTTCGACAGCGCCGAGAAGACGCTCAAGGCCTCCGCCGAAGTCGACATTTTGTTTGGGAAGATTGCGAAATGTACCGTCGTCCTGCTTTATATATTGCATAAAGACGCTATTACCGATTTCCCAGTAACGACCGCAGTCACAATTGACATGACAGGGCTGGTCTTTAAAGATACTATTTTCGTGCATTTTGAGCTCAGCCCCGAAATCATAGAATACTTCACTATCAGGACCTCCAGGTTCACCGGCCGGCATTTTTTCAGGAACACCTGCGCGGGACCACCAGTTTTTTTCGACATCATAAAGAAAAATTCGTTCTCCTTCTTTGGCATCAATCCCTGCTTTTTTAAAAAGCTCTTTCCAGATTTGTATGCTTTCCGCATCTTGTTCAATTTCTTTATTGCCGGAAAAAACCGTTATATACAGTTTTTTCGCATCAATGCCCAGTCCTTCTTTTTTGTCCGTCAGAAACGTAAAAAACCATGGGAGCTGTTCTTTCTTGAAATAATCTCCCAGAGACCAATTTCCCATCATGCGGAAGAATGTGGTATGCCTGTCATTTCCTACTTCCTCTATATCAACGGCGCGAAAAACATTTTGGACGTTTACTAAACGTGTGCCAAGAGGATGCTGCTCTCCAAGTAAGTATGGGACAAGCGGCTGCATACCGCTAGAAGTAAAGAGCGTGGTCGGATCATTCTGGGGCACAAGCGGCGCATTTGCTATACGCTTATGGTCGCGCTTTTCAAAAAAGGCAATATATTTTGTATAAATATCATACGCTGTCATAACTATACATATTATAACGTATCCTAGAGATGATTTTAACCCCCTTTGAAAGTCTTATAGTTTGCATAATTGTGGGTAAAAACGTATAATCCTTTCATATTTATTTATGAACAGTGAAATAGTACAACCAAGACAGATGCAAGAAAAGCCTTCGATAGGAGTTTATAATGGCATAACTCCTGATATGTTGGCCAATGCGTATTCTCGAAATGTGCGTGATTTCGAGCATAATATGAGCAGGAGAGTATTTGGGGAGATATGTGTTGATTCTATTATTACCAAACAGCTACGAAGAGCTGCAAGAAAAGGAAGAGATAATGTTGTGGTTGTAGATTTAGGCGGTGGTGATGGAGAATTTACCCGTCAATTTCTCTCTGATCCTACAGTCAGCTCGCAAACCCGCAATAGATTACGAGGAAAGGATGAATCCGTTATTTTGTATTCTATTACTGACGCACAAAAGGAGAGTGATCATTTACTGCGTCAACCGATTACTCCTCGTATAAAGAGACTTGCAGATCCTATTGATGAGAAAATGCGGGGCGTTCAGGTTAATTATAGTGTGACGACCCGTCAACCTGTTGCTGATTTGCTCAAAGAATTACAGGTGAAAGGAATTGATCTTGCTGTTGCGAGTAATTTCATGAGTTATTTGCGTGTTCCTGTATTCAAGGCAGTTACAGAAGATGTTATTGGAGCACTTCGTCCAGGAGGGCAATTTTTGGTATTCGGATATGCGGGTGTTACGGGAGAAATGCTCAGCTCAGATGATGGTGATGAATCTGCGAAGAAACCTATCTATTTTTTGCGTCCCACCAAAGAAGGAAATGTGCAAGTTTCTACTGAAGCTATAAGGCACTATTGCGGAGTTATCCAACAGGATAAAACTATCCCGGATAGTGCAGTGAAGGATTTTATCTCCAATGTATTCTCATGGTTCTACGCGACGGGAGTATGCTCTACGGTAGAAGAGCATAAAATACGTTCAAAAGTAGAGATGCGTCAGCAGCAGGAGAGACCACGGGTATTAATAAATAGTTTATTAAAAGGCACTTTATCTCGCATGGAGGATATGGTAGCAATGTATCAGGATAAAGTTCGAGCTCTTCATGATATCCAAACAATCTATGCGGATTCATGCACAGTAATGTATGATAAGCAGGCTTTCAGAATTCAAAAACGCGAAAAATGATATAAAAATCCTATAAAACTGTCCAAAACTATTGACAAGAGATGCGTTAGTATGATATACATGATTAGTTCTCATTTTAGTATGAAGATACGAGGGTTTAACCCTTTGTATCTTTTGTTGCATGAATGGACACTGCCTGCTCTAACTCACGATGTCAAAGCAATCAGACGCACTACAAAATACTGATAACCTTCGCCAGAATTGGGGAAAAGATTATAAAAACTTGCCGAAGTTAGATTTATTGGCAGTTCAAAAAGCATCATACAAATTATTCCAAGAAGAAGGAATCGCTGAGATCCTCAAAGAAGTATCCCCTGTTGATGATTTTACCGGAAAGAATTGGTCTCTCGCCTTCCATGAGCATGTTATCGGTAAGCCTTCCATTACACCTGAAATGGCACTCTATAAAGGCCTCACCTACAATGCTCCTCTCACCATCGGCGTCACCCTCACAAACAAAAAAACAAATGAAACCCACAAAGCAGAAGTCTTTTTAGGAGATATCCCGCAAATGACCGATCGCGGTACATTTGTCGTGAATGGTATTGAGCGTGCAGTTGTAAATCAGCTCGTCCGATCTTCCGGTGTCTTCTTCACGGGCACACAGGATCCGATAACAGGAAAGACATTATACTCAACCGAAATCCGCCCAGTTCATGGTTCATGGCTTGAATTCGCGACCACTCGATACGGCACGATTACCGTAAAAATCGACAGACGCCGCAAATTCCTTGCAACCACATTCCTGCGAGCACTCGGTATCTCTGATAATGATGCGATCAAAGAGAAATTTAAGGATGTCGCCGGAGAAGTAGGCGCATCGCTTCTTGCAAACACACTGCAAAAAGATGAGACAACCAATGACACAGAAGCGCTTATCGAGATTTTCCGCAAAATGCATCCGGGTGAGCCTGTCGTCTTGGATAAAGTGCGTGAATATTTCTCAAACCTGTTTTTCAATAATAGGCGCTATGATTTGGGTTTGGTCGGTCGATACAAGATCAACAAAAGACTCAAAAATGTACCTGGATTTGTCTCATCAGAAGAACATGTATTAACCATCGAAGATATTATTGCGACACTTTCCTATCTGATGCAGCTTGAAGCAGGAGAGGGTACAACCGATGATATCGATAGTCTTTCCAATCGCCGAATCCGAAGTGTCGGAGAATTAGTTGCAATCAATGCGTTCCGCGTCGGTGTGCTCCGTGTTGAAAGAAGTATCAAAGAACGTATGAGTCTCCTGCAGGCTGATGTGCCGGTTACTGTGGGAAACCTTATTAACGCCCGTCCGATTATGGCAGCAATCAATGAATTCTTCCGAACTTCTCAGCTTTCCACCATTCTTGACCAGACAAATCCGCTTTCAGAAATCGACAATCTTAATCGTCTGACCGTTATGGGAACCGGTGGTATCTCTCGTGAACGCGCGGCCTTCTCCATTCGTGACATCAACAGCTCACAATACGGAAGAATTGATCCTATTCGAAGTCCTGAAGGTCCGAATATCGGTTTGGTTACCTATATGGCTCTTTTTGCGCGTGTCAATGAATATGGCTTCCTCGAAGCGCCGTATCGAAAGGTTGTAAAAGAGAAAAAAGGAAATAAAGAAATTGTCAAAGTCAGTGATGAGGTCGTATATATTACTGCTGATGATGAAGCGGAAGCATATATCACTCATGCGGGGGTAAACGTTAGTCCTGAAGGCGAAATTTTGGATGAACGCGTTCCTGTCCGATACAAAGGAGACTTTACAGAGGTTGATCGTGAATTACTGCAATATATTGATGTTGTGCCGAGACAGGTCGTTGGTACTTCCGCGTCTTTGATTCCGTTTATCGCGCATGACGAGGCGAACCGCGCGCTCATGGGTACGCACATGCAGTGTCAGGCTGTACCGCTTATTAATCCGCAGAGTCCGGTTGTCGGCACGGGTATGGAAGGTCCGATTTCTTCCGTCATGGGAAGAGTCATCACGGCTCCGTTTGATGGGAAAATTATGTTTGCTGACGCAAATAAAGTTGTACTTGAGAGTAAAACCGGTGACAAAGTGAGTTTCCCGCTTGAGACATTTGAGAGAACATCTCAGGCGACATGCTACACACAGCGGGTTATGGTCGATGAAGGCCAATGGGTAAAGCAAGGAGATGTCATCATTGACGGTCCTTCAAGTGAGAAAGGCGAGCTTGCTCTCGGACGCAATCTGCTGATCGCATATGCGTCACTTGATGGTCTCGGGTATGAGGACGCTATCGTGGTCTCAGATAATTTAGTGAAAGAAAATGTGCTTTCCAGTATTCATATCGAAAAATATGAAGCTGCGGTGGTTGAAACGAAGCTTGGTCCTGAAGAAACAACACGAGATATCCCAAATGTTTCCGAAGAAGATCTTGCAAACCTTGATGAGACCGGAGTAGTCGTCTTGGGTTCAGAAGTTTCTCCGGGAGATATTTTGGTAGGTAAGATTGCACCAAAAGGTGAAACTGAATTGACAGCTGAAGAAAGACTCCTTCGCGCAATTTTCGGAGAACAGGCACGGGAAGTCAGGGATACTTCTCTTCGAATGCCTCACGGAGAGCGAGGAACAGTTATTTCTGTGCAGACACTTGATCGCAAGCAGGGTGATGAACTCGAGCCGGGAACGATGCGAAAGATTATCGTTGAAGTTGCACAGTTCAGACATGTGTCAGTTGGAGACAAACTCGCGGGTCGACATGGAAATAAAGGTATTATTTCACGAGTACTGCCAATTGCGGACATGCCGCATCTTGAAGACGGGACACCGATCGATATCATTATCTCACCGGTATCTATTCTTGCCCGTATGAATTTGGGGCAGATCATGGAGGCGCATCTCGGATTTGCAGCACAGAAACTGGGGATCAAGGTTGGCGTTCCGGCATTTGAGAAGATTGATGAACAGCGTATGGTAGAATTACTGGAGAAAGCAGGGCTTCCTGTCAATGGTAAAGTGATGCTCTATGACGGCAAAACAGGAAAACCATTTGAAAATCCGGTAGTGGTTGGTATAGAATACATTATGAAACTTATCCACATGGTAGAGGATAAGACACATGCCCGATCAACAGGTCCGTATTCACTCGTTACCCAGCAGCCGCTCGGAGGTAAAGCGCAAATGGGAGGCCAGAGACTCGGAGAAATGGAAGTTTGGGCGCTTGAATCACATCGTGCACGATACATCCTGCAGGAAATGCTTACTATCAAATCTGACGATGTCGTCGGACGCGCGAAAGCTTTTGAAGCAATCGTAAAGGGTACGGATATCCCGACACCAAAGGTTCCGGAGTCATTCAAAGTTCTTATCAAGGAATTACAGTCACTCGGATTAAATGTCGTTCCGATGGGCGCGGTTGTCGAAGATGACGCTGCTGAAGCAAAGGAAGAAGTAGCAGCGGATGAAATAAAAGAAGAAGTAAAGGAAATGGAAGAATCACTGGATGCGGTTGATGTTCCGGAAGAAACAGCTGCAGAGCCGGAACCGGAGCCAGAATTCGAGCCTGACGAAGCAGCACTCGCTGAAGCAGAGGCTGAAGTGTCAGAAGAACCTGAAATTGCAGCAGAAGAGAAATAAAAAAATGAATAATAAAAATAAAAACATATTAAAAGATTTGAATATTGCAGACTTTAAGTCATTAAAATTGCTTTTGGCAAAGAACGATGACATTATGCAGTGGTCCTATGGTGAGGTTACCAAACCGGAAACCATTAACTACCGCACGCTCAGACCTGAAAAAGATGGTTTGTTTGATGAAAGAATTTTCGGACCGACCAAAGACTGGGAGTGTTATTGTGGAAAGTACAAGAGAATTCGTTATCGAGGCATTGTTTGCGACAAATGTGGTGTAGAAGTGACGCTTTCCCGTGTACGACGTGAACGACTCGGGCATATTTCTCTCGCATCACCGGTCGCGCATGTCTGGTTCTTTAAAGGTGCGTCAAGTGCGTTGTCATTGCTTCTGGATGTCCAGCAGAAGAGCCTTGAATCAATTATTTACTATGCTTCATACCTGATCACAAAGATTGATGAAGAAAAGAAAAAAGAAGCACTTGATGTTTTTGTTGAAACAATCACAAAGAGAAAAGAGGGATTGACACAGCGAATGGAGACCGAAGGCGAAAAGATCACCGGTGAAGCGGAAGATAAGAAAAAAGAAATTAAAGCAAATAAATCAGATGAACAGAAAAAGCTTATCGAAGAAGAAATTGAATTGCAGACACGCCAGAAGCTCACGAGAAATTCCGAATCTCTTGAAGGAGAATTAAAGAAACTGGATGAAATCTCCGATACATTCACAAAATTACTCAAGAGTCTTCGTGTCGGAAGTGTCTTATCCGAAGACGAATATTTCAAGCTTCTTGAATATGATATACCGATATTCTTTACCATAAAGACCGGTTCTGAAGCACTGCTCGAAGTTGTCTCTGATCTTGATGTCCCGACATTGATCGCAAATCTCCGAACGGAAGCAGAAAAGGCAAGCAGTCAGCGATATCTGCGAATCGTCAAGCGACTGCGACTCCTTGAGAATATGCGAAAAGCAGATATTACGCCTGCCGCAATGATCATGCAGGTACTCCCGGTAATCCCACCGGATCTCAGACCTATGGTACAGCTTTCAGGCGGAAGATTCGCGACATCAGATTTGAATGATCTGTATCGAAGAGTTATTAACAGAAATAATCGTCTGAAGCATCTTCTTGCGCTCGGCGCGCCGGAAATTATCCTCCGAAATGAAAAGAGAATGTTGCAGGAATCAGTTGACGCGCTTATTGATTCTTCCCAGAGAAGTAGTCAGACTATGGCTTCACAGCTCAGATCACTTTCTGACATGCTTCGAGGGAAGCAAGGACGATTTAGGCAGAATCTTCTCGGGAAACGTGTTGATTATTCAGGACGTTCTGTTATCGTTGTCGGTCCTGAACTGAAACTGAACCAGTGTGGACTGCCGAAAGAAATGGCGCTTGAGATGTTTAAGCCGTTTATCCTTCGTGAAGTTATCTTCCGAGGTTTGGCAACAAATATTAAATCAGCAAAGAGATATATCGAAAAGCGACCGCCGGAAGTATTTGATATTCTTGAGGAAATCACAAAGAATCATCCTGTACTACTTAATCGTGCTCCGACGCTGCATAAACTCGGTATTCAGGCGTTCTTCCCTGTACTTATTGAAGGTTCAGCGATCCAGCTGCATCCTTGCGTCTGTGCTGGCTACAATGCTGACTTTGACGGTGATCAGATGGCTGTGCATATCCCGCTTTCTGCAAAAGCACAAGAAGAAGCGATTGAATTGATGATGCCGAATCACAATCTTCTTAAGCCTGCGAGTGGTGATCCGATTACCTTACCGAACAAAGAAATGGCGCTTGGTACATATTACCTGACCACCATCGACGAAACACTTCGCAAAGAAAATGACGATCAACCTCATTTCGGGGATATCAATTCCGTACTGCTGGCGTATGACTTGAGAAAGATTCGTATGCGTGAACCGATTCAGGTACGAGTCACGGATCATAATGGCAAGACAACCCTTCTTGAAACGACAGTCGGTCGTATCAGATTTAATGAACTCCTTCCTGAAGACTATGGATATGTGAATGAAGCCATTAACGCGAGTGGTATCAAAAAGATCATCATCCGATCTATGAAGATGTATCCGAGTGATGTTGTCGCTGCGTTGATCGACAAGATTAAGAGTCTTGGATTCTATGGCTCGACGATCTCAGGTGTCAGTGTCAGTATGTTTGACAATGAAATCGTGCCTGAAAAGGATAAGATGGTCAAAGAAGCCGATAAGAAAGTCGCGCAAATCGCGGAAGAATATCAGCAAGGGCTTATTACCTTAAGTGAGAAGAAGAGACTCTCAAACGAAGTATGGCTGAAAGTAACCAATGCGGTCGCTGATATCTCTTGGAAGGCACTTAAACCAAATAATCCGATCAAGATCAGTATTGATTCCGGAGGATCACGTGCGGGACTTGAACAGCTCAAACAGCTTTCAGCGCTTCGAGGTCTTATCGTTGATCCGACAGGTAAAGTTGTTGAATTACCTGTTAAATCAAACTTCCGAGAAGGTCTCTCAATCTTTGAATACGTTGCATCCGCTAGAGGTTCACGAAAAGGTCTCACTGACTCAGCGCTCAAGACAGCGAACGCGGGATATCTTACTCGTAGACTTGTTGATGTCGCGCATGAAGTTATCATTCGTGAAGAAGACTGCGGTACAACAGAAGGTATTACCATCGTCCGCGGTGAAAAAGAGAGAACAGCAGCATTTGGTGATAGACTTATGGGCCGTGTACTCGCAGCAAATGCAGTCGGTACAAAGTCCAAGAAAGTTGTCCTGAAAGCTGGGGACGAAATCAATGAAGAGACAGTCGGACTGCTTGAAGAACATGAAGTCAATGAAGTTATTATCAGATCTCCGTTGGTCTGCGGACTGCCATACGGACTATGTGCGTCATGTTATGGTTGGGATCTTTCCACCAAGAAGAGAATCGGTCTGGGTGTCCCAGTCGGGGTCATGGCTGCGCAGAGTATCGGAGAACCGGGTACACAGCTTACTATGCGTGTCAGACACTATGGTGGTGTCGTTATGGCTGACGTGACGCAAGGCTTGCCTCGTGTGGAAGAACTCTTTGAGATGCGAACACCGAAGAATATGGCAGCTGTTTCAGAAATCACCGGTAAGGTGAAGATTGAGACAACAAGTGAAGGGCATGTCATCCATGTCAAGAATACCAAGATCAAACCGATTGAGTCTCAGGAATATTTCGTTCCGCTATCAGCGACATTGAAAGTACAAGATGGCGATGAAATTACAGCCGGTACACCGCTCGCGGAGGGTGACTTGGATCCCAAAGAAGTACTTAAGATCGGTGGACTTCTCATGGTACAGCGATATCTCATCACTGAAGTACAAAAAGTATATGAGTCTCAGGGTATCGGTATTAATGATAAGCACTTCGAAGTTATCATCCGAAAGATGTCCGATAAGATCATTGTCGAGAGTGTCGGAGATACCGCGCTTATTCCGGGTGACTTTGTGACCAAAGCGCGATTTGAGGAAATGAACGGTGAAGTCCTTTCTGAAGGGGGCGAACCGGCAACCGGACGACAGGTTGTGTTGGGTATTACCAAGTCAGCACTCTTCTCCGATTCATGGCTCTCGGCGGCATCCTTCCAGGAAACGACCAAAGTCCTTACGGAAGCAGCACTCGAAGGACGCGTTGATAAGCTCCTCGGTCTGAAAGAAAATGTTATTATCGGACGACTTATCCCTGTTGCAGGTATGTCGGGTGAGTTGGATAGTGAAGATGAGGAATCAGGCGGTCAGGAATCCGGTGGAGAGCAGAACGAAGTTACTGACGAAAATGGTGCATCAGCAGATGCAGTTGAGCCCGTAGCAGCCGCGTCATCCGAGGAGGAAGTCCCTGCACCTGCAGCAGAAGTTTAATATTATGCCAACACTTGCACAATTATCAAAAAAAGGAAGAGTAAAAAGAGTCGCGAAAACAAAGTCGACTGCTTTGAAGCGCCTTTTTAATGCAAAAGATCGTGCGTATGTCGAAGCTGATTCACCGCAGAAAAGAGGAGTAGTGACATTGGTAAAGACAATGACACCAAAGAAGCCGAATTCAGCGCTTCGAAAAGTAGCGAGAGTAAAGCTTTCCAATAAGATGGAAGTAACAGCGTACATTCAAGGTGAAGGCCATACACTTTCAGAACACGGTATTGTGCTCGTCAGAGGCGGTCGTGTACGAGATTTGCCGGGTGTAAAATATCATTTAGTCCGCGGTAAATTTGATTTACTCGGTGTAGATAAGAGAAAGACGTCCAGAAGTATTTACGGGACCAAACTGCAGAAAGCAGCAAAATAATAACGTATGAGACACGCAAAAGTACAAAAAAGACAAGTTACACCGGATACTATTTACAATAGTATTGTGGTCGCGAAGTTAATCAACTACATCATGCGCGATGGGAAGAAAACAGTTGCGCAAGCTCAGGTATACAACGCATTTCAGATTCTTGCAGAAAAAGGTGAAGATCCTCTCAAGTCATTTGAAAAAGCACTTCAAAATGTCGGACCAAAGGTGGAAGTGAAGGCACGAAGAATCGGCGGCGCGAATTATCAAGTGCCTGTCGAGGTTCGTCCTGAACGCCGTACGTCCCTTGCTCTGCGATGGATTATTGAAGCCGCCCGTAAAAGATCCAACAAAGAATTCCACACATTTGCCGAAAAGTTAGCAGCAGAGCTAAATGATGCTATACAGAATCAGGGAGAAGCAGTCAGAAAGAGAGAAATCGCGATCAAACAGGCAGATGCAAACAAAGCCTTCAGTTCCTTCCGCTGGTAAATCCTCGTACCATGTTATACTAGTCTTAGTATGGATGATCAGATTTTTTACGTTGGTCAGAAAGCACTTATTACTCGAGATAATAAAGTCCTTGTGTTGTATCGGGATGAGCAGACTCCTGATCTGCCGGGTGGCAAAGTGCAGGTAGGAGAGTTTGATTTAGCTTCCTCATTGCAGCGTGAGGTGAAAGAAGAAACAGGGCTTACTATTGATGTGGGGCCGATTTTGGCATCGCGGATTATTCGTTTTCGGGACTCTTCACTTGGTGGGAATCAGAAGAAAACGGAATATCTGTATATTGTCCTGCATAGTGTTACCAAATGGTCAGGTGAGATACAGTTGAGTTCGGAGCACGTAAAATATGAGTGGTTTGGTAAAGAAGATTATCCGAAGCTAGGAGATGATATAATGTTATTGAAACAGATACTGAAAGAGTATTTTGGGTTATAAATTTATTTATCTACGGTAATCCCCAGGATTTTATCTCCGATTTGGATACTATTGACCACACTCATCCCGCTTTCGACAATGCCGAAGTTTGTATATTGTTGATTGAGGTGGCTGGATTCAGTTTTGGTGATAAAAAATTGCGAATCATTAGAAATTCTCGGATCTTGTCCTCTCGCGACACCGAGGGAACCCTCGACAAAGGGGAGTGTATTGGGCTCTGTAGCTATTAAGCCTCCTCCTGTGCCGTTCCCTTTGGGATCACCGCCCTGAATGACCCAGTCCTCCACCCGATGGAATGTCAGGCCGTTATAGTAGTCTGATTTAATTTTGTTGAGAAAATTCCGGACTGTTTTGGGAGCTTCTTTTCCGAATAATTTGACTCGTATATCTCCTTTGGATGTTTTTATTGTCGCGGAGTACGATGCTTTGACGCCTTCTTCTACGCCGAATGTCTGTGCCTGTTGCTGCGCTTGCTGTTGTTGTGCCTGCTGTTGGGCTTTCGGATCGTCCGTAGGAAGGAGTTTGAATGTGCTTGATTCAGGAGGAAGCGTGGGGACTTGGGTTATTTGTTTATTGATGGAGTCTCCCTGTGTGACGACGATGATACCGATAAAGGTTGCTATGACAAAGAATGTGATAAATATCTGCACCTTATTCATGTCCCTATTTTAACATATAAATATGCAGTTGGTATACTTTTCCAAACTTTGCGGGGTGGAGTAAATTGATTTTTGATAAATGAAACAGCGAAGATGTTCTATGATAAAATATGACCTATGGCGGCGAGAGATATCGTACAAGCGGGACATCCTGCATTAAAATCAGCAAATAAACTCGTTAAAGACTTTCAGTCAGGCAAATTGCGAAAGCTTATTGCGGATATGAAGGACTCGCAATATAAAGCGGATTTGGTGGGCATTGCTGCCCCGCAAATAGGTGAAAACTATGCTGTGTTTCTTACCCATCCCCGCAATACACCTCTGCGAAACGTGGGGAAAGAAGATATTTGCCGGGTGTACATCAATCCAACCATTGTCTGGCAATCTCCTGAAACAGTCCTGATCTATGAAGGCTGCGGTAGTCTGCCTGATATCTTTGGTCCCGTGATCCGTGCAAACGAGGTAACGGTTGAAGCATATGATGAGGAGGGGGAAAAGTTTGCATTGACTGCCGATGGACTGCTCTCCCGCGTTATCCAACATGAGGTAGATCACCTGAATGGCTATGAGTTTATTGAACGTGTATCAGATTATCATAAAGTACTCATGAAGGAATATTATGTGGAGAAGATAAAATCATCGAATGAGCAGAAGGACGCCTCTGAGATTAAAAAAATAGAATACAAAAAACTGTAAGTGACCTTTAGATATTTGCATATCGAGGCAAAACTAGCTACAATTGAGCTCATGAGTCAGCTCGCACATATCAGAAACTTCGCGATTATCGCGCATATCGATCATGGGAAGTCCACACTTTCCGATCGATTTCTGGAAGTAACACATACAATTTCCAAAGATAAATTGCAGGAGCAGTTTTTGGATCAAAATGTCATCAGCCGCAAAAGAGGAATCACCATTAAACTTGCTCCCGTTCGGATGCATTATGAGCAGGATGGGCAGACGTATCAACTCAATCTTATCGATACGCCGGGTCATGTAGATTTTTCCTATGAAGTCTCACGTACGCTTGCAGCATGTGAGGGCGCGGTACTTCTTGTCGATGCTACGCAGGGGATTCAAGCACAGACAGTGGCACATTATCAGGTAGCTAAGAAACTCGGTCTGGTGATGATTCCTGTTTTGAATAAAATTGATCTTCCCAATGCACAGACAGATGTGGTGATAAAAGAACTGGAACGTTTCGGATTCCGGAAAGAAGAAATACTTTTTATTTCAGCAAAAACAGGAGAGAATGTCGATGAATTGCTCAAGAAGATAGTAGCAAAGATTCCTCCACCTACAGGAAGTGTCGATGCACCGCTTCGGGCTCTGATTTTTGACGCAGTGTATGATGAATACCGCGGTGTTATCGCGTATGTCCGTGTCATTGATGGCAAGTTCAGGAGAGGTGACAAAATACAATTTTTTCAGAATAAATTGCAAACGACGATTGTTGAAGGGGGCGTCTTTACCCCGTTTCTGAAAGAAACTGAAGGACTTGATACGGGAGAAATTGGGTATTTGGTCGGAGGGATCAAGGACATCCGTCAATCTCGTGTGGGAGATACAATTATTGCTGACGGCAGTAATGTGTCCGCTCTTGAGGGAT
>CAZLSZ010000019.1:0-23161 GCA_964562445.1 uncultured Gammaproteobacteria bacterium | reverse complement strand
CGTGTGGGAGATACAATTATTGCTGACGGCAGTAATGTGTCCGCTCTTGAGGGATATGTGACGCCACAGCCTATGGTGTTCTTTGGGATGTATCCTCGGACATCTGATGATTTTGCGCGGCTTCGTGAAGCCTTGGGAAAACTCGAACTCAATGACACCTCACTTACGTATACTGATGAATATTCGGCATATTTGGGAAGCGGCTTTCGTGTCGGCTTTTTGGGACTCTTGCACGCGGATATTGTCAAAGAGCGTCTTAAACAGGAATTTAACCTCGATTTGCTCCTTACGATGCCACAGGTGCAGTATGAAATTCGTGAGAGTGGTCAAATATTTGAACCGTATATGCTCCTGAATGTCTATGTCCCGGCCGATTATGTCGGTAGCGTCATGACACTTTGCCAGAAGCGCAAAGGTCTCCTTCTGGATGTGCAATATCATGAAGCGTATGCGGTGCTCTCCTACGAGATGCCGTACAGTATGTTTATACGTGGCTTGGCCGGAGAAATAAAATCTGCGACATCAGGGTTCGGGAGTATCGATTATGAGTTGACTGATTATCAGGAAGCTGATTTGGTAAAGCTTGATATTATGATTAATACCAATGTCATTGATGTTCTTTCCGAACTTGTTTATAAAGATGAAGCAAATTATGTCGCCAGACAGAAGGCGGAAAAGCTCAAAGAGACACTAGATCGTCAGCAATTTCGCCAGATTATTCAGGCGACTGTGAATAATCAGATTGTCGCGCGTGAAGAAATTCCTCCATATAGAAAAGATGTACTTGCAAAGATGTCCGGCGGAGATAGAACGCGCAAAGATAAGCTTCTTGAAGCACAGAAAAAAGGAAAGAAACGAATGATCCAACAGGGGAAAGTTGCATTACCGCAGGAAGCATTATTCTCCATGATTAGTGACGACAAATAGATTCACCGAACTATATTAGAAGTTTTTTCTGACTGTTTTGAGTAAACACGTTTGCAAGATTATATTAGAGGATGAAGAACATGAGTCCTCCGCCGATGATAAGCATCAGTACAGTCGCGCCAATTGCGATGGAGTTCTCAAATGATCCTGTCGCAGCGATTCCTCCAGGATTACCTGTTTGTGTCGCCGGTCTTTGTGCGCTCGCGGAAGCTGATACGGTAATTACTTGGCGGCAGTTTTCACTTGGCGCGCTTATCCCGCCCGCGCTATCCGTTATAATCGCTGATGCCTGATATGTACCGGGATTATTATATGTATGTGAGGATTGGACATTTACGGCAGCTGTTCCGATACCTCCTGATGCAGTCACATCATTTTGTTGACCATCACCATAATTCATAGTAACTTTGCTAATTGTACCATCAGTGTCGCTGCCGTTAGCTGTGAAGGTGAGTGAGAATGGCGCACTTCCGTTTACAGCTCTGTCAGTTACAAGGCTGTTACAAATAGGATTTGTATTTGGTCCACCCGGACCGCCTGTTGGCATAACTGTCGTGGGGGTCGCGTACGGTACATCTGTCGGATAAGCTATCGGTGGTGCAGTGGTCGGCTGCGGAATAGGTGTGTCAAGTGGCGCTTGTGTGGGCATCTCAGTCGTTGGCATCGGACTTCCGGTCGGAATGTCTTGTGTGGGGACTACCCCACCCCCGATGGCAATAACCGCAGGCGCTGCGCTCGAAAGCACATCTTCACTATATTGATCATTGCTGCCCATGGATAACACCTGCGTTTTTGGCGAAATACCATACGTAACTTGCGTCGGTGTACCCGGAGGTGTATCTTTGAGCGCTTTAAATGTGACTGTGGCTGCTTTTACTTTTGCCTGAATTGCTTTGGTGACATCAGGTCCGATAGAAAGCGTTACGGCAATTTTGCCGGGAGTATAGATAGGACCTTCGAGTACCAAAGGAAATGCTGTCGTATTTGCCTGGAATGGCGCTGCTGAATCAGTTGCCAGAACTTCAGGATCATATTGAATTTCCAGTTTGAGATACGTGACGAGATTCTTCCCCGGATCTACGCTGATATCCAAGGGAATTGAATCTCCAACGCTTTTTTGAATTGGAGCAGCGGTAGTGGAATCAGGCATAAAGGTAAGAATTGTTGATTTTTCCGCTCTGATTTGTGTTTCAGTATTTTGCTGGATAAGGTATATCGTAAGAGGGATACCGACCAGAAGAATGACGAGAAAACCTATTAAGAAAAGTTTTTTTCCACCCATATTCATATATGAAAAAAGCGCCTAAAATAAACGTTAATTTTATCGTATAGAAGTATTAAGGTTGTGTCAAGCGGTAAGTAAATAGATGTATATTATAATAGATTATAAAAATATACCCCTTAAAATGTTATAGGTCATTGACAATATATTCTTTGTATTGTATAAATTAGCATATAAAAAGATTGAGTGATAATTCATCTATAAAAACGTTACTATGGCAGCAAAAACGAATATTAAACCACTTTTTGATAATGTACTAATTAAGCCGTTACAGGCGGATACAAAGACAACCAGCGGTATCTACTTACCGGAAAATGTGAAAGAGAAACCCCAAGTTGGGGAAATTGTCGCAATCGGCACAGGCGTTTATATCGACGGAAAGTTAGTACCGATGATAGTGAAGGTTGGTCAAAAAGTTTTATACAAAAAATGGGGTGGAGATGAATATAAAGTCGGAACGGAAGAGTGGAAACTGGTTAAACAAACTGATATACTCGCAATCGTCGAGTAATGAAAGGAAATTATGGCAAAACAAATACAATTCGGTGAAGAAGCACGAACATCATTAGTAAAAGGAGTCAATACGCTTGCTAAAGCGGTTATTACGACGCTTGGACCCAAAGGGCGAAATGTCGCGCTTGAAAAGAAATGGGGAGCACCGACTGTCGTCCATGACGGTGTAACCGTCGCGAAGGAGATTGAACTCAAAGATCCGTTTGAGAATATGGGTGTTCAGCTCGCGAAAGAAGCGGCGAGTAAAACCAATGATAATGCAGGAGACGGTACCACGACAGCCACAGTACTTGCGCAGGCAATTGTGAATGAAGGCATGAAGTATGTCACGGCTGGTGCAAACCCGATGATTCTTCGCGAAGGTGTCAATAAAGCAGTTATAGCAGTTATCAAAGAAATCCAGAAAATGGCACGACCCGTCAAAGATGAAGATGTCGTAAGGGTTGCTACTATTTCCGCGCAGGATGAAACAATCGGTAAATTAATCGCAGAAGCGCTTACAAAAGTCGGTAAAGATGGTGTCGTGACTGTCGAAGAAGGCCGCACGATGGAGATGGAAGTCGTCTATAAAGAAGGTATGGAATTTGATAAAGGATATGTTTCCCCGTACTTTGTCACCAACATCGATAAGATGGAATCAGAAATTGAAAATCCGTATATTCTGATCACGGATAAAAAGATTTCAGCACTCAATGAATTCCTTCCGTTCCTTGAAAATTTAGTAAAAGTTTCTAAGAATTTTGTTATCATCGCTGATGATATCGAAGGTGAGGCATTGGCAGCATTGATTGTCAATAAACTCCGAGGGACATTTAATCCTGTTGCTATCAAGGCTCCGGGATTCGGTGACCGAAGGAAAGAAATGCTTGAAGATATCGCAATTTTGACAGGTGGAACTGTTATTTCGGAAGCGACCGGACGTACACTTGAAAGTATCACTGTAGATGATTGCGGACGCGCGGATAAAGTATGGGCTGATAAAGAAAACACACGTATTATCGGCGGAAAAGGTGTTAAAAAGACCTTGGATGCACGTATCGCGCAGATCAAAGGGGCGATCAGTAAATCCACCTCGGACTTTGACCGCGAAAAACTCCAGGAGAGACTCGCGAAATTAGCCGGCGGAGTCGCTGTTATCAACGTAGGAGCAGCAACGGAAGTTGAAATGAAAGAAAAGAAAGAACGCGTCAATGATGCAGTTGCTGCGACGAAAGCAGCGCTTGAAGAAGGTATCGTCCCCGGCGGCGGTGTGACGCTTCTGAAAGCACGAAAGGTACTTCCGGCACTAAAGAGTAGTATGACTGTAGAAGATCAGAAAATCGGAGTCGATATTCTCTATCAGGCTCTCGAGCAGCCAATCCGATGGATCGTAAAGAATGCCGGTGAGGATGACGGTTGGGTTATCAAATCTGTTGAAGAAAAGGCTGCTTCCAAGGCAAGCGCTAAGGATGGAGATTTCGGATACAATGCGATGACAGGCGGATTTGAATCTATGATTAAAGCAGGAATTGTCGATCCCGCAAAAGTGACCCGTTCTGCCGTACAAAATGCCGCAAGTGTCGGCACAATGGTATTGACCACAGAATGCTTGATTGCTGATATTCCTGAGAAGTCCGAACCGCCGATGGGTGGAGGAATGCCCGGTGGTATGCCCGGCGGCATGGGAGGAATGTACTAGTTAACTGAGAACATAAAACTGGGAATGAAGAACATATAAGGAAGACCGCTAAAAGGCGGTTTTTTTTGTTTGCGTTATTATTCCCCCTTTGTCCCTTTAGCGCTGCCGAGGAGTTCTTGAGATTTTTTGAGGATCTCTTCCCAATTGCCGGCTTTCTTAAACATCAGTACATACGCTTTGGCTTCTTTTACATCAAAGAACCACGTAAGGAAAAGATAAAGGAGAAGTCCTAATAAACTGGATATTCCCGTGAGCATCAAAAGATTAATTGTCCTTGTCGTATCAAATACGAGTTGATCCAAAAGCTTGATGGGGATGTAGAGAGCAAAAGCCGTGAAGAATGAGGATATGAGAAATTTTGCCCAAGAGGTATAGAGTGATACTTTGGGGAAACCGCCAACTTTTTTATCAAGAATAATAAAGAGCATAATAAGCTGGATGATGCTTGCAATGGAGAAAGAGATACCCAGACTTTCTACTCCCCAATGAAAGATGACAAGAAAAAGATATGTCAGTCCGATCAGTATCGCGGTGGAAATTCCACCGATAATTAATGGTGTTTTGGTATCATGGAGGGCATAGAAGGCGCGAAGAACGAGAGTGATGAGCGCCTGCGCAAAGATAGAAATACTGAAAAAAGTAAGCGTTTTCCCCGTCAGTACGGTCGCGGGCCAATCAAATTTACTCGCCCCAAAAACAATACGCACAAAAGGAATACGAAGAATCAAAACAAGTACGGATACCGGTAGCACCAAATAAAACATTTGATTGAAACTATTGATAAAGGTAATTTTGAACTCATCCAATTTATCTTTTTCTCTTGAAAGCACGGGAAACGCAGCCTGTGCAATCGTTTGTCCAAAGAGTGCAACAGGCGCAAACGCCAGTGTCTTTGCGAAGTCAAATATCACATTCATACGTCCCGGATCATTTAAGACGGAAATAAATGACGCGATAGCGATCGTTCCCAACTGGAAAATGACAACAGAAAATGTCCTCGGCAGCATGAGCGTTCCAATTTTTTTTACGCCATCTGATTTAATATATGCTTTAGATGGTGTAAAGCGAAATCCGATTTTACGGGCAAGAGGGAGCTGCGCTGCAATAAATATTATCCCTCCAAGTACGACTCCTATGGTTGCGGAGTAAATACCGAATGTGGAAGAACACAGATAGACACCTATTATTATTCCTAAATTGTATAATGCAGCGGCAATACCGGGAACAAAAAAATGATTGTAAGATTGTAATAGTGCAGTAAAGAATGTCCCGACAATAAAAAGAAGTTGTCCGAATATAATGATACGCATCATATTGGCCATAAGTTCCATATCTGATGGTGAGAAATTGGCACCGAGATTAAATATCTGGAGAATATGTTTTGCGAAGATAGCTAGTATGAGCGCAAGAATAAAGAATATGATAAGTCCGATCGCGAGGATCGTTGATGCCATTTTATGAGCATCTTTTTCTTTCCCTTTAGCTAACAAATCTGAGAAGACAGGTATAAATGCTGATGATAATGCCGCGGCAATGGTGAGTTGAAATAATGTATCAGGCAATTGTGTGGCGTAAAGATAAATACCTAATTCATTGGAAGCACCGAAAATTCCCACAAGGAGTCTTTGTCTGACAAGTCCAAGAAGCTGTGATATTACGACTGTTATCATGATGACAAATGCTGCGGATAGAATATTTGTTTGTCTTTTGGTGAGCAGATCAAGACTTTTTGACAAAAATTTAGTATTCATAGTTTTTTGGCCTTTTTTTATTATAGTTACATATGGACAAGAATGGAAGACAAAATATGAGTAATTTCTATTATCGGTAAGATTATTGTAATTTCAGCTATATCATGGTAAAATTACACAATGCCATTATTAAAACACGCAAAGAAAAAATTAAAGCAAGATAAAAAGCGGACTATTGAGAACAAAAAAGTAAAAGATGTTTTCAAGAAACTCGTAAAGACGGCTTTGGCGGATAAAAAGGATGATTCCGTGAGTAAAGCATTCAGCGCTTTGGATAAAGCCGTAAAAAAGAATATTCTCAATAAAAATAAAGCAGCGAGAATGAAGTCATCTCTTGCTAAAAATGTCTCTTCAGATACGGTAAAGCAAGCTCCTAAAAAAGTTACCGCTAAAGCAAAGAAAGCTGCAAAAAGTGCTAAAGCAAAAGTCGCAAAAGCAGCACAGGCAGCCAAAGCAAAGAACACCACAAAGAAAAAATAATTTGTTGCGGATAGAGCGCAAACAGTCTATAATCATCCTATCGTAATGTGCTCTCTATAATAGTATGCTAGATATCACACGTATTCGTACGCATTCTCAGGAAATTCTTCAATCATCTCAAGCAAAAGGTGTCACGTTTGATGCGGAAAAACTTTTGCAACTGGATACTTCCTCTCTGGAGTTACAGAAAAGAATACAGACGTTCCGTGAAGAAAAAAATGCGCTTGTGAAAGGAATCACAGGGAAACCCAGTGACGAACAGGTGGCTAAAGGAAAAGAGATCAAAGAAAAACTCGAAGCTGCAGAGAAAGAATATGATGAATTGAATAGCACATTACAAAAAATATTACTAAGTATCCCCAACCCCGCGAAAGATGATGTCAAAGTCGGGAAAGATGACAGTGAAAATGAAGTAATCAAGAAATATAAAGAACCGACTGTTTTTTCATTTACTCCCAAAGATCATCTCGAATTAGGAGAAGCGCTGGATATTATTGATGTGAAGCAAGCTGCCAAAGTAACCGGTGCGCGATTTTACTATCTGAAGAATGAGGGTGCATTATTGGGGTTTGCGCTTAAGCAGTTTGGTTTTGATACGCTTGTTCATGAAGGGTTTATACCGATTGTCCCGCCGGTTATGGTCCGTAAGGATATCATGGATGGGCTTGGTTATACACAGATGGGTGAGGAAGAAAATATTTTTGCGTTGGAAAATAGCGATTTATATCTTGTCGGCACAGCGGAGCAGACAATCGTACCTGTACATATGAATGATGTGTTGCAAAAGGAGCAACTGCCCCGCCGATATGTCGGATTTTCCACCGCATTCAGGAAAGAAGCCGGTTCATATGGAAAAGATACCAGAGGTATTATCCGTGTGCATCAGTTTGACAAAACAGAGATGGTATCTTTTGTGGCAGAGGGCGAGGATGATCGTGAACATGAGTATTTATTGTCACTCGAAGAAAAATTGATGCAGGCTCTTGATCTTCCTTATCAGGTTGTCAAAGTTTGCACGGGAGATTTAGGCTTTAATGCTGCCCGCAAATATGATATCGAAGCTTGGATTCCGACCCAAAATAAGTATCGCGAGCTTACTTCTACATCAACTGTTACGGATTTTCAGTCGCGCAGGCTGAACATGCGATATCAGGATGGAGATGCTCGGAAATATCTGAATGTGCTGAATGGTACGGCTTTTTCGACTCGTCCATTGGTCGCGATTCTTGAGAATTACCAGCAGGAAGATGGCAGTGTCGTCGTCCCTGAGGTCCTTCGTAAATATGTAGGAAAAGATGTCATTACTCCCAAAAGCTCATAAATATCCGCATCGCTAGGGGTTTTTATTGAGGCTGAGATGTGATAGTATAATGAATGCATGTTAGGGTTATTTAATAAATATTTTGACTCCAATAAAAACGAAATAAAAAAGATTCAACCACTCGTTGATAGAATTAATGCCGAAGAAAAAAATGTTCACAAGTTAAAAGACAAGGATTTCCCCAAAAAGACAGCAGAATTCAAAGAACGGTTAGCAAATGGTGAGATGATAAATGATATCCTTCCTGAAGTGTTTGCCTTGGCTAGAGAAGCCTCACGTCGTACTCTTGGTATGCGTCACTTTGACCAACAGTTGATGGGAGGAATTGTGCTTGCTCAGGGAAAAGTCGCGGAGCAGAAAACAGGAGAAGGGAAAACATTAACGGCTGTTAATCCATTGTACCTGCATAGTTTGATGGGGAAAGGCGCGCATTTAGTTACTGTCAATGACTATCTTGCCCGTCGTGATGCGGGATGGATGGGGCCCGTATTTCATCTACTTGGTGTACGTGTCTCGGCAATGATCAATGATCAGTCTTTTTTGTATGATCCGGAATATATTAATGAAAGCGCGACGGATTATCGCCTGACGCACCTGAAACCGATTTCACGAAAAGAAGCGTATGAAGCAGATGTTACGTATGGGATTAATTCTGAATTCGGTTTTGATTACCTCAGGGATAATATGGCCCAAGACATGAAGAGTTTGGTGCAAAGGGGATATTATTTCGCGATTGTTGACGAGGTCGATTCTGTCCTTATTGATGAAGCGAGAACGCCGCATATTATTTCAGCGCCTGATGAGGCTCCTTCGCAGCGGTATTATGAGTACGCAGAAGTTGTGCAAAAACTAACTCCTGAAATAGATTTTAAGATAGATGAGAAGTTCCGAACAGCCCATCTTACGGATCATGGTATCGGGAAAATAGAAAAATTATATGGTATTAAAGATATTTATGAAAAAGATTTTGATACCGTATATCATTTAGAAGCTGCGTTAAAAGCTCGCGCATTGTTTCATCGGGAGAAAGAATATATTGTCAAGGATAATCAGGTTATTTTGGTTGATGAATTTACTGGGCGTCTGCTGGAAGGGAGAAGACTTTCTGAAGGGATTCACCAAGCAATTGAAGCGAAAGAAAATGTACCGATTCAGCGCGAATCAAAAACGCTTGCCACAGTATCATTGCAGAATTATTTCCGTATGTATGATGTCCTCGCTGGAATGACAGGTACTGCTGTGACAGAAGCGGAAGAATTTAAGAAAATTTACAAATTGGATGTCGTTATTATCCCGACATATCGACCCGTCGCTCGTGTAGATTATCCGGATGCAGTATATAAGACACATAGCGCGAAATATACAGCAGTTGTTAATGAAATTGAAAAAGCGCACAAAAAAGGACAGCCCGTTCTTGTCGGTACCACCTCTATTGATAAAAATCAGATTATTTCAGATATGCTTAAGCGCAGAAAGATTCCACATCAGGTGTTAAATGCGAAAAATCATATACAGGAAGCGCAGATTATTTCCAATGCCGGGAAAAAGGGCGCTGTCACTGTGGCGACCAATATGGCGGGACGAGGTGTGGATATCGTGCTGGGAGGAGAAACACCGAAGCTTGAAAATGGTTTGGTGGATACCGCTTCTAAAGAATATAAAGTATGGCACAAAGAGCATGATGAAGTACTTCAAAACGGTGGGTTGTATGTCATTGGTACTGAGCGACATGAGTCTCGCCGTATTGATAATCAGCTCAGAGGACGCTCCGGACGACAAGGAGACGCGGGTGCGTCACGTTTTTTTGTGGCATTGGATGATGATATTATGCGGCTTTTTGGCGGTGACAAAATTGCCGGTATTATGACACGATTTAATATGCCTGATGATGTGCCGCTTGAACATCCGCTTGTTTCAAAATCTATTGAAAACGCGCAGGTAAAAGTAGAAGGATTTAATTTCGATACACGCAAACACCTTGTAGAATATGACGATGTCCTCAACAAACAGCGTGAAATTATCTATTCTGAAAGACGAGAGATTCTTGAAAATGCTTCGGGAGAGGATTCATCCGTGAAGGAGGAGATATTAGGAAAAGTCCATAAAGCTATTAAAAACTTGGTAGAGCTTGCTGTTGTCAGTGATACCGCGCAGACTGGCTCACTCAATGAAGAAATCGCTAATGCCTTTTGTATGATCATTCCATTTGATGATGCTTCAAAAAAACAGCTTACCGTACAGTTGCAACAGGAGCAGGGAACAGAGGTAAAAATAGCATTTTTGAGTAAGCTTGCGGATGACTTATATACAAAACGTGAAGAACAATTAACATCACCATTGATGCGACAGATTGAAAAATATGTCATGCTTTCGGTTATTGATAATTTATGGATGAATCATCTGGACGCGATTGATAATCTGCGGCAGGGGATTGGTCTTCGTGGATATGCGCAGCGTGATCCACTTGTAGAATACAAAAATGAGGCATTCAGGATGTTTGAACAGCTTATGTGGGGTATTGATGATGAGGTCGTTCAGAGAATTTATAAGATCCAAGTGCAGCAGTCTCCTGTTGCGCAGACAGCAGGAACAACACACACTCATGCTGACGGAACTACCCATAACGGACCTGCGCATCCGGAGCAGACAGTTCCGGCATTAAAAAAACAAAAGATGGTGACAAATACTCCTGAAAGTGAAGTCTCGGAAAGTAAAGAACCTGCAAAAGCAAAGCAGAAATTGAGCAGAAATGATCCATGCCCCTGCGGCTCAGGAAAAAAGTGGAAAAAATGCCACTATCCGCAGATACCCGCATAATAATTTCAGTAATTTCTTTCTTTGTTTGTTGTTTTTTGGCATAATTAAGCTATGCGAAAAATATTTTTTGCTCTTGTTACAAGTATTTTTTTTGTTTTTTCTTTCTTCATTTCTCCTTCTCAGATGTTTGCCCAAAATCAGGTAAATGTCTACCTTTTTTGGGGTGACGGATGTCCACATTGTGCTCGAGAAAAGCCATTTCTGGAACAGTTAGAGAAAAAATATTCATATATCAAATTGCATCAATATGAAATTTGGGGGAATCAGAGGAATAGAGATTTATTGACAAAAGTAGGTGGGAGATTGCAAACAGATATTCAAGGGGTACCCTTTACGGTTGTGGGAGATAAGCAGTTTGCAGGATACCTCAGTGATGAAACGACCGGCAAAGAAATCGAAAATGCAGTTATACAATGCAGCAAAGTACCATGTAATGATCCTGTCGGTGACGTCATAAAAGGGAGTACGGGAAATAATACTTCACAGAAAGAAAAATCAGAAAAAGTGGTACCCACAAAAATAACTGTCCCAATTCTTGGCGAAATTGATACGAAACATCTGTCTTTACCTTTGTTGACAATAATTATTGGCGCACTGGATGGATTTAATCCATGTGCTATGTGGACGCTTCTTTTTTTGATAAGCCTTCTTATCGGTATGCACGATAAGAGAAGGATGTGGATTCTCGGGACAGCGTTTATTGTTTCTTCCGCATTCGTGTATTTCCTATTTATGGCTGCATGGTTGCATTTAGTGTTATTTATTGGTTTTGTCTTTTGGATTCGTGCTGCAATCGGGATACTTGCACTAGGAGCAGGAATCTACAACTTGCGGGAGTATCTGACCAACAAAGAGAATGCATGTAAGGTGACGAAAAGCGGAGAGCGAAGAAAAATATTTGATGCTCTTAAACATATTACGCAGGAAAAGCATTTTTTTATTGCATTAGTAGGTATTATTTTATTAGCAGGAGCAGTAAATATAGTTGAGCTCATATGTTCTGCAGGATTTCCCGTTATCTATACGCAGACATTATCTATGAGTAATTTGCCTGTCTGGCAATATTATCTTTATTTATTGTTGTATATCTTTGTTTTTATGCTGGATGATTTATTTGTCTTTATTGTTTCTATGAAGACACTGCAAATGACAGGTGTCACGACGAAATATTCACGTTTTTCTCATCTCATAGGAGGTATACTGATGCTTATTCTCGGTCTTCTCCTTATCTTTAAACATGAACTGTTAATGTTTGGGTAATTATCTCTCCTTACATAAATCTATTATGAATAGATTTCCCCTATTGACAATAGAATAGGAAAGACTCTAATATAGATATATGTTTAAAAAAGATATATATCTACTTAAGTCATATATAGCGACTTTTGTAATAGTAAGTCTATTTTTATTACCAGTAGTAAATGCGTACGCAATAATAATAGATGCAAATTATGGAGTTAATGGTTTGGTTATAACCGGAACACAAGTTGAGGGGTCGGTGAGTAATAAATTTGCAATACAGAATGACAATAAACAGCTTATTGCGGGCTCAACTCAAAGCGGTGGATATACATCTTGGAAAATGGAACGATACAATGGCGATGGTACGCTTGATACCTCATTTGGTACAAACGGTGCGGTTATAAAAGAATTCGGTTTTGATACTGCAATAAATGGAGGAATAGTATTACAAGAAGATGGAAAAATTATTGCTATGGGCGGCTCGACAAAAATGGATAGAGGAATTATTCTTATCGGAAGATTTAATAAAGATGGTAGCGTAGATACTTCGTTTGGTACCAATGGTTTTACACAGTTTCAATTTCCAGGAGCTATATATGCATGGTTAAATGCAGTTGCATTACAAGAGGATGGTAAAATTTTAGTCGGAGGAGAAGAAGGAATTGTTGATAATGCGCCATCATTTGTTGCCCGTTTTAATGCAGACGGGACTCCTGATGTTGCATTTGGGAATGATGGAGTCTTTATCTTTAGAAGTATCATAACTCCTTATGGCAGAGTTATTTCATTAAAGAGTTTACCACAAGGGAAAATATTAGCATATGGTACATTAGGAGGAATTGGCGGAGATCCATTGTTATTGTATCGTCTTAACGATGACGGTAGTTTAGATACTTCATTTGGTACAAACGGATATGTGTATGATCATTTTGGCCCTCAGTATGATATTGCTACCGATATGGATATACAGTCTGATGGAAAGATTGTAATTACTGGATTTACCGCTGCAGATTGGGAAAGACCAAGAGTATTTGTTATGCGTTATAATGCCGATGGCATGAGAGATACCGGATTTGCAACAAATGGTTTATATATAATTAATTCACAATATCAGAATAGTCAATCCAATACCATTCATATTCAGTCAGATGGTAAAATTATCTTCGGAGGTGGAATATATAATGATGTGACATATAATCCATTTATAGGACGATTACATATTGATGGAACGGAAGATATTACTTTCGGAAGCAACGGATCATTTATTATTCCATCCGCAATAGAAGGGGTGGTATCTCAAGTGTTGCCTGATGAGTCAGGTTCTTTATACGCAAATATCTCTTCTGGAAATGATACTTGGGGACTATTTAAATATCTGGATGATGCAATAATTTCTCCTACTATTATTCCACCGACAATAATCCCTACAGCGACTTCTTTACCTGAACCAACACAAATTCCTACAACTACCTTGACACCTATGCCTACATCTATAGAAAAATTACAGAATAATAGAGTGATTATTGACGATAGTAAAGAAAGAGGAGAAAGTAGCGCAAATGATAAATGGTCATATTACGGAGATGGCTGGATACATTGCGGAAGAAAAACAAATGTGTCTGTTTGCTCATCGGACGCATATAATAGTACATTATCATCCACCCACAAAAAAAACTCATATGCTAGTATTTATTTTACAGGAAGAAAAATAATACTATATGGTGTGCGTGATACATTAAGTGGGGTAGTAGAGATCACACTTGATAATACTACGAAACAAATTGTGAACCTTTATTCTCCGACAACTGGTAATAGCAAATTATGGGAAAGTACTATGCTGTCCCCTGGAAAACATGTAGTAACAATGCAATTAGTAGAAGATGGAAAATCAGATAGTCTCATAATTGATAAGGCAGAGATTATAAAGTCTACAATCGGTAAATAATTATACGCGTAAGGTTACGGAAATATATATTTTAGCTTTGGTATCTTTTGCATCAAAAATACAATAATAAAAGATAAAATAAAATAAATACATCCGATGAGAATACCACTAATTCCGCCATTTATTTCGTTTATTATTAAAGAGTATTGACCTAAAATAGGATGAAGAAAAATCATCAGTAAGTGATGAATTATATAAATACTAAAGCTTGCTTTGCTTATTGCACTCATGATGCCAGACGTTTTTGTCAATTTATATTTATTATTATTTATAGTGAAGAACAAACAAAAGATAATGTATGATAATATGACTATTGTAGGTGAAAAATAACTAAATGTATGTTCTGCATTTTTGTATGTTGTGTAATCAAAATAGTTTGCGATAATGCAAATACTCCCAATTAACGTATACACTTTTATATTTTTAAACAACAATATGTGAGAAGTAATTGCGTACCCGAGTATATAATAAAAGCTATAATATAATGTATTAATAAAAAATCCTTGAGGAGAAAGGGGAAATGTACTACTTTCATGAATAAAAGGAATAAATGAACAAAAAATAAACCATAAAAGAAGAATATATTGTATAAGTGTTTTATTCTTTTTTTTGGCTATCGTTTTCCATAAGGGAGTTATAAGATAAATTCCTATTATCATAGGTATGAACCATAATTCAGTAAATAATGTGCTAAATACAACATTCTTAAATTCAGAAATGGAGTGAAAATCACGGATATTCAGTAATTTATTTATCACTACAAATATACTTGTCCATATAATCCATGGAAGAAAAACTTTTTTAATACGTTTATTATAAAAGGTGCACCATGATTCATTTTTTTGTAATAAAAGTGCGCCACTCAACATGATAAAGATAGGTACTGATGTTTTAAGAATACTAAAAATAAGTACATTAAAAAAACTATCCAGCATATTATATGAGGTAAAATGAAAATTATGTATAATTACCACGAATAATATAGAAATGCTTCGGAGAAAATCTGCATATCGTAGATGGTATGTCATATATTTAAAGTATATCAAATTATATGTTAATTATATAAGCGTATTTTGAGTGATCGCTACGTCATTGTTTCTCAATCCCCGTAAAGAATTGGATAGAAATACGTAAAATACATCCCAAAATTGAGGCTATTTATGGTATCATATAGATAGACGAATCCTTCTTCTTCTGTCTGTAGGTTTCTGATGATTAATTATGAACATTCTTATTCTCGCTGCTGAGGTTGCTCCATTTGTTTCTGTTGGCGGCTTATCGCAATTTACCTATTTTCTTCCAAAAGAACTTCGGAGATTAGGACATGATGTGCGTTTATTTACACCTAAATATGGTGCAATGGAGGAGACAACGGTGGACGGTAAGTGGAATCTTGAAATGGAATTTCCTGAATTACATGTGCCTGTCGATGATGTCTCGCCTAAAGAAGAAAATATTATTTGTAATATAAAAACCTACAAAGAAAAAGGGAAACATTTGGCATACTTTCTGGAAAACAGAGAATATTATGAGCTTCGTGCAAATGTGTATGGATATAAAGATGATCATACACGATTCGGATTATTATCAAGAGCATGTTTGGAGTGGATGTATCAAATCAGAGATACGCATACGGTATGGAAACCGGATATTATTCATTGTAATGATTGGCATACTGGTTATTTTATCGATTTGGCGAAAAAACATACGAGATATATAGAATTAATGAAGAAAACACCCATTGTATATACCATTCACAATTTTTCGGTACAAGGGAATTTTGATTTTAAATATTGTCCTAAATCGGATTTTGATTTTGGAGAAACATTACCTGCTCCGCTGAAATCGTCGCAATTACAAAAACAAAATCCATTGAAACGGGGAATTCTCAACGCAGATGCCATAAATACTGTAAGTCCTACACATGCTGTAGAAGTCTTAACTCCCGAGTATTCCGAGGGTCTCGATGATAGTTTATTGCAGGTGAAAGGAAAAATTACTGGGATTCTGAATGGTCTTAATACAGAAAAATTTAACCCCGGAACGGATAAAAATATTAAGAGACAATTTACTATCCATTCTTTTGTCCATGCGAGACAGGAAAATAAGAAGGAGATTCAGAAAATATTTGGGCTAACACCCAATGTGCAAAAACCGTTATTTGCTGTGAGCGGAAGAATGACAAAGCAGAAAGGATTGGATTTATTATTGGATGCACTGCCACATTTACTCGAGGAACGTCCTGATGTGCAGATAATATTTCTGGGAACAGGAGAAGAACGCTATCGATTGGAATTGACTGTCCTCCAAAAGAGGTTTCCAGAACAAATAGGTTTACATTTACGTTCTGATTTCCGCCTTCCCAAGAAAATATTTGCCGGCGCGGATATGACAATTATTCCAAGCTTATTTGAGCCGGGGGGGATCGTCGCTTTGGAATCAATGAGATATGGATGTGTCCCGTTGGTACGCAGGACTGGTGGACTAAATGATATTGTGAAAGATTTTAATATCATTACCAAACAAGGGAATGGATTTTCATTTAAAAATAAAGACGCCTGGTCTCTTTATGGGATGATGATGCAGGCACTTGTCGTATACAATCATCCGAAATTGTGGAAAATGGTTGTGAAGAATTGTATGAGTTGTGATTTTTCGTGGAGTATCGCGGCGGGTGAATATGATGGGTGGTTCAAAAGAGTGATACAGGAAAAAAAAGTTGAAATAGCAGAGGCAAAACAGGTACAATATTCTTCAGCAGACGAAAAAATGTAATATGGATGATCAAAAATGGTTTGATGCCTTTCGCGTCAGTAAGGATTATGAATTTTTAAAAAAGAAGCCTCTTGCTTACTTCAGTATCGAATACGCTCTTTCGGATAAACTTCCTACCTATGCCGGTGGATTGGGTATCTTGGCAGGTGATTATATTAAAGAATTAGCTGATCAGAAAATTCCTGCTGTTGCTGTCGGATTTTATTATCAAAACAGGTACGGATTTGATCCGTTTGAAACAGATTCTCTTTCTCATACATATTTTACCCCTGAAAGACAGGATATAACGCCTGTGATAGATGAAGATGGGAAGCCTATTATTGTAAGAGTACCTTTCTCAGAGGGAGATGTATTGGTAAAATCATGGCTATGGGAAAAAGAGACAATTAAGGTATATTTACTTGATACAAATGTCGAAGGAAATTCTGTAGAAGCAAAAAAAATATGTTATGAGTTGTATGCTGCTGATAAAGATATGCGATTTAAACAGGAGATGGTATTGGGTATTGGTGGATTTCGATTGCTTGAGGCCTTACATATCCAACCGTCTCTGTATCATATGAATGAAGGACATTCTGCTCTTTTGGGTTTGGAAATAATCCGTCATGAAATGCAGAAAAGAAGAATAAGTTTTGAAGACGCAAAAAAGCTTGCAGCTCATCATCTTATTTTTACCAATCATACTATTGTGCCCGCGGGGAATGACATTTTCAGTAGCGGACTGCTTCATGTCGCGCTTAACCGTTATGCAAGCGAAATGGGTGTTTCTGTACAATCTCTGGTAGATTTAGGAATCATTACTGATACACGTGATTTTTCGATGTCAATTTTGGCGATGCGGTTAGCGGGTAAAATTAATGGAGTCAGCAAGCTTCATGCAGAGGTCGCAAAAAAAGTATGGCCGGAATTTTCTTTTTATCCTGTTACAAACGGTATCCATATCCCCAGCTGGGAAGTACCAGATGAACATAAAATAAATAAAAAAAATTTGTTACAGTATATTGCTAAAGTTTCTGGGAATGATTGGGATGAAAACGAATTGCTGATAGGCTGGGCTAGGAGAATTGTTTTGTATAAACGTCCGTTAGCATTATTTGAGGATATGGAGAAATTTTTATCCTTGGCAAAAAATACTGATCGTCCTCTCCGTGTTGTCATGGCGGGGATCGCTCATAGATCGGATGAAGGTGGGAAGGAACTCATTCTCAAACTGAAACAATATGTTGCAGATGAATTAAATGGTACAGTTATTTATCTGAGTGGGTACAACAAAACGGTATCAAGGTTGTTGTTGTCAGGTTGTGATGTTTGGCTTAATACACCTGTTGTGGGTGCTGAAGCATGCGGTACAAGCGGCATGAAGGCAGCACTCAATGGCGTCCTAGCCCTTTCAACAAAAGATGGATGGATGGCAGAAGTTGATATCCAAAAAATTGGGTGGGAATTAGATAGTGATACTATTACTGATAGTCTACTAGATGTTTTGGAAAATGACGTTATTCCTGCTTATTATGCTGATAACCAAGAGAAGTGGAAAACATTGCAGGATAATAGCAAAAGTTTAGTCCGAGAGCAATTCAGTACAACGAGAATGCTGAGAGATTATTTTGAGAAAACATACCTGCCGATATTAACTTCTTCGTATGCCCACTATTAACTTCTTCCTAATACTTTGAGGAGATCCTTTAAGGGCATTGTCGCGACACCGATTACAGTATCCGCGCCGCCATAGTACATAAAGATTTTTTCATCTTTTACAATAGTGCCGCAAGGAAAAACAACATTGGGGATTACACCATATTTTTCGTAATCCGTAACAGGTTCTATGATTGGCTCATCAGTACGCGCTAAGATTTTAAATGGATCATCATAATCAAGAAGCATAGCGCCCACTTTATAGAAGTTTCCGGGATCACTTACTCCATGATAAATAAGGAGCCATCCATAATCTGTTTCTATAGGAGGAGAACTTATCCCGATTTTTACATTATCCCAACTGTCAGAACGAGGATGAGCAAGAATTTTCCCTCCCAACCAACCTGAATTACTGAAGTCTATCTCATGGCGTACATCAAGCCAGATGTCTATTCCGAGGCGATGAAACATGAGGTATCTGTTGTGCTTGGTATCTTTTGTGATGCAGGCATCTTTATCATCTGCCCCGGGAGGAGAAATGAGTTGTGCCGGTGCCCAATTCCATTTTCTATTGATAAAATCATCAATAAGTATAGAGCTCATGGCAACACGAGGAGGATTTACACCATCATATGCTGTATAGCACATATAATATTTATCGTCGATTTGTGTGAGTCTCGGATCTTCACAGCCTGAATTTCCAGTCTCATTAATTTTTTTCTCAAAATTTTCCCGCGGAAAATAAATTGGTTCATCAAGGTTTTCATCAATAGTATATCCGTCACTGCTAACAGCATATCCTATGACAGAGGTCCCATTTACGGCCTGCGCACGGTATAAGATATGTACTTTATTTTTTTCATATACTGCGGCCGGATTGAATGTACCGAAGGCCTGCCAGGATAATTCCAAAGCGGGTACAATAATTGGGTTTCCCTCGTACCTAGTAAAATGAGTCTGATCGGATACCTGGTTTGCAATTGTCATGTGAGGTGTACTTTCTACCGGATGGAGAGATGCAAGAATTTCTCCTACATTGCCACTTGCTACACATACTCGTGTATCTGCGGCTCCATAGTACACAAGAAGCCTATCATCTTTGATTATTGCACCGGATGGAAATACGATATTTGGTACGTCTCCCTGTTTTTCGTATGCTGTCTCAGGATTGAGAAGAGACTCTCCGCTGCGAGCGATGACTTTTCGGGGATCATTACTATCCAGCAGTATTGCTTCTATACCGAACTCTTTTTGATTTGAGAGGTAATTACCGATATACGAGATAATAACCAGCCATCCTTTTTCAGTTTTGATGGGGGGAGAACCGAGCTCAATTTGATCTCTGAGATCTTTCAATAAATGCAACGAGTGTGAATTCGCATTGTCATACCATTCCTGCCAGTAGTAAGGTGACCACATATCCTCTTCCTTATCAAAAAGAGCAAGAGAGATTTTTGCGGGGGGCATGTCGGTGTTTATTGTAATTAACGCTGCGAACTTACCATTAATCTTCTCAGGGAAAAGAGCCATAGCTTTGGCATTAAATGTACTTACCGAGTGTTTCTCAAAAGTTTTGAAATCAGTTGTGATTGCTACGGCAGTTTTTATCCCATACGCCGTAAAAGGAAAAACTGAGAGAGCAGTATAGAATATATAAAATTTTCCGTCAAGGAAAGTTATTCTCGGATCTTCACAACCATAGATTTCCCAGTCCTCTTCAGGTCCGAAAAGCATTCTTTGTCCACTGAAATTGATACCGTCAGTACTTGTCGCGTATCCTACAGTTGAAACTCTCATCGAAACCCCATTTTGTCTTTTTTCGGAAGAAAGTGCTCGATATACCATATGATATGTGCCGTCATGATATGCGACACATCCGTTAAACGCGCCGTCATGCTCCCATTCATTATTGGGATTGGGTAGTAGGATTGGATTTTGAGCGGATCGTGCAAGCTGGATCATAATCTATTTGTATTTTTAGTATACTGTAAATGATTACGTAAAGGAATAGTTCTTTATTGAGCAAATTGTTGAACTACCGGACTTTTGATTTTTTTGAGTTTAGGTTCTTTATGATGCTTCATCTTGTATAAGAATTCATCAAGATCTTGTGATGCTGCGCAGACTACAGTATCCGCGCCTCCATAATAGACAAACAGATTATTATCTTTCACCACAGCCCCGCATGGATAGACCACTCCTGCTTTGAATCCATCATTTTCATAATGAACATCAGGTGAAACAATAGGATTATTTGCTCGGTAAAGGACTTTTGTAGGATCGTCTTTGTCCAATACCATTGCCCCAATTTTATAGCGTCCGGGATCCTGATATCCAACTGATTGATAGATAAAGAGCCATCCGTCTTTTGTGAGGATAGGAGGTGCACCTGCACCGATTTTTTTACTATCCCAATGGGTCTTTCGTGGCGGGATAAAGTAGTGTCCACTAAGGAATGAATCATTGAAATCCAGATCATCTACGACATCAATGAGGATATTCGGATACACCCTATGAATAATCATATATTTACCATTTATTTTCTCAGGGAAAATGACGGCATTTTTATTTACCATTCCCGGAGGAGAAATGAGTTTCGGTGTTTTCCATTTTCCCCAGTTCCTCTTCAGGAAGTCTTCAAGAGGTATGGATGTCAACGCGACTCTCGGTGGGCTGTAGCCGTCAAACGCCACATATGTCATATAGATCTGGTCTCCAACTTTGGTAATACGAGGATCTTCCACACCGCCATATCCACCTCCTGAAGCGAAATGATCAGCGAAGGATTTAAATCTGCTTCCTCCAGGTGTCTCAAACGGTTCTCTTGGAAGATAGATAGGCTCTTCGGATCGCTCATCAATAGTTACGCCGTCGCTGCTTGTCGCATATCCGAGTACAGAAAGATCTGATTCTCCCAAAGCTCGGTATACGAAATGAACTTTTCCGTCTTCGTATAATGCTGCAGTATTAAATGTGGCGCGGGATTCCCATAGTTGTTTTGAAGGGGAAATAATAGGATTTTTGTCTGACCGCTTAAGATGGATAGCTATGTCTTTGTGTCGTATCGCGTTTTTCCCGGGCAGTGGACAAGAAACTGCATATATAGTCGTTCCATTGAGTATCCAGTAAAGAATTAGCTCATCTTTTCGCATAGCAACACCGAGTGGCTGGAGAGGATGGGATAATAAATCTTTGGGCTGCTCCCACAGCGGTTTTTCTGATCTCCAGAGCAGTTTTTCCGGATTTTTTTGATCAAAATATGCTGCACCTACCCTGTATGTTTCTTTATGATTGTGGATATGTTTTGAATAATATATAACCAAAATCTGATCATCATGCAAATATGTTTTGGCGATTTGTAAATCACCATTGTCAAAGTGACCTTCCCGCTTTTCCAATAGCGGCTTTTCAGCCACCTTCCAACTTGCTAATTGCGAGGAATATGCTACCTTGATATTTTTTTCACCGAAGTAAAGAACATAACGGTGCTTATATTTATAGTCAGGTACGAGAGCGCCAATTTCTTTGATGGTATCTTCTTTTGCAACCTTTTTCCATCGGAGCAGTTGATCTGAGAGAGCAAAAGAAAGTTCTTTAGATTTAGAGGATGTGCTCTTGTAGCATGCGGCATAATGATCTTTTTGATCAGTGATGTTGAAGTGGTCAAATTCATATTTTACATCTTCACGGCCTTTCTGATCTGTAATGATGATATATCTTGTGTCTCCCGTAAAATTGTATCCATCATCACTGATTACATATTTGAAAAAATGTTTTGTTTGTTTTGTATAACTATAGTAGAGCAATACTTTATTATCTTTTTCAGTAGTTCCAATTAATCGTACCATGATGAGAATATAAGGTATGAAGTCTTAAATACCTTATATAATAAAGCTATCAAAATAGAGAATGAGTGTCAAGGAAATTCTTACTATTTTAATACATTGCGTCAGATTGTTATAGTTTTAAAACAATGTGGTAGGACGTTTTGAAATTTGAATCCGGATGAACTCTCTTATAGTTGTATCAATTTATCTACGGTGCAAGCATAATTTGTAGATTACTCATGTGTGGAAAGAATTATGAGGGAGATATATCAATGAATTTAGTATGGTCTTTTCGGATCTTTGTCTCCGAATCTTGCTCTTGTTTGTTCAATAGTGAAAGGATTAATTTTTTGACGTTCATAAATACCATATATTGTTACTTTTGTTTCAGGACCTGAAAACCCTTCTACTTGGATCCCATGTAATCCTTCATTATGTCCTCGGACATACACGTCCATACTATCTGTTTCGGGAGCAAATGTTTTTCCCGCAATCGGGTATGAGGGAGATCCCTCAAACGGGATAAAAACATCAGATCCAGTTTCCTCATTTGTGCCAATCTGATCTATATCCTCTTTCATACGGAGGTACGTGACTGTTTCATCTTTTCCGTTTATAGCTCTGTTATTTGCTATCCCCAATGATGGTGTAAATCCGTCAAGATATAAGAGAGCCTCTTTTCCGTCAGGTGAAACTTTGCAATCATTAATTTTTCTACGGAGAGGGGGGATCATGTCATAACAAGTATATTCTGCCGGTTTTGTCTCAGCAGGTGTGCTTGTCGCAACGTTCCTGGATATTTGTAGTACTTCTTTCATACTAACAACGATAATATTCTATAGGATGTTGGCCGAAATATCTCTTATTATCAATATAATATTTATTATAGCACACTGTAAAGAGGATTATTTTTTTGTATGCGTCACATACTTTTTGGAATCTTGGTTTCAATGAACCTCATCGGTGAC